>CBINIO010000005.1:0-26431 GCA_966250725.1 uncultured Chitinophaga sp. | reverse complement strand
CGGGTAAGGGCTTCCGTGAGGAACACATCGGTGCCGTAAAATTCTTCCAGGCCCGGCACGCCGTGCGTGGCGTTGGCCGCGCCGTACTTTTTTTCCGGCAGGTAGCTGGCGGGATGACCGGCCGCATGACCGGCGATGTTCACGGCGTAGCCCATCGTCAGCGGGTCCGCGCCGGGCGTGCCGCTGGAGGCATAATGCGCTTTGCCGCAATGGATGGTGAAGTACCCCGCCTGCGCCAGCAGCTTTGGTAACGGTGTCGCATACACGGTGTTTGGAACGCCCGGCACCGGGCTCATCCCGTTCAGGTTCCAGTCGCCGGAAAGCAGCGTGGAGTCCGGGTAATCCGACCGTTTGCCGCGCGCATAGTTCGTCCAGTTGCTCACGTGGTGCCGCGCAACGTTCATGCCCGTCATCAGGCTCACGCGCGACGGCGTGCACACCGGCGTGGCGTAGGCGTTGGTGAACTTCATGCCCTGCCTCGCGAGCCGCTGCATGTTGGGAGTATGATAACGTTTATTGAGCGGCGTGGCCTGCGTCCAGAAGGGTTCGCTGGTATCCTGCCAGCCCATATCGTCCACGAGGAAAACGATGATGTTGGGGCGCTGCTGCGCGCTTGCCTGAAGGGCGGAAAATACCGCCAGGCAGCAAAATATGCGTCGGATGCTTATCATAGTTCCTAAGATAAAAAGTTATTCGTTCGTAGGCAATCCTTATTACATTATGCAATTATAAAATGTGAAATAATCAACGGGGATGCTTACATTTATAATACGCCATCCAACCTAACATTTGCGGCCGAAGCAACCGGTACATGAGCATTTACGTATCCCCAGTCAGCGCAAACCGATCTTCATGAGGCACATTTTGCTGCTCATAATGTTAGGGTTCTCGATACCCCTGAAAGCCGATCACATCACCGGCGGGGAAATGTATTATATCAGCACGGGCCCGAACACCTATCATGTTACGCTGAAACAATTCAGGAGCTGCTTTACACCCAACAGGAATTTTTACAACCCGATCTATATCGGCGTATTCAACCGCGTAACGGGCGAGCGCATCCGCGACGTACAGGTGCCGCTTTCGCGGGAAGAGGAACAAAGCGGCAGCAGCGACGACCCTTGCATTACGCGGCCGCCGCTGATCTGTTTTTATGTGGGGTACTGGGAATTCGATATCGTGCTGCCCCCGTCACCGGACGGCTACCTGCTTACCTCGCAGGTAACGAACCGCGTGGACGGCATCAGCAATCTCGACCCTGGCTACGGCCGCATCGGCGCTACCTATACCGCCGAGATCCCCGGCTCGCGGCCGCTTGCTTCCGGGCCTGCCAACAACAGCGCGCATTTTACCGGCAGCGACCTGGTGACCATCTGCGCGGAAAATTCTTTCAGCTACAGCTTTGCCGCCGAAGATGCGGACGGCGACGAACTGCGGTATTATTTCTGCGATGCTTACCAGACCATCGGTTATGCCGGCGGCGGCGGCCCCGGTGGAGGTGGCGGAGGCGGCGGACAAACGAGCCAGCCCGTGGTAGAGCCCCCTTATTATTCGCTTCCTTATGGCTCCGGTTTCAGCGGCAGCAGCCCGCTGGGCGACCGCGTAACGATCGACCCCGCCACCGGCATGATCTCCGGCGTGGCGCCGGGCGTGGGCATTTACGTGGTGACGGTATGCGTGCAGGAGATCAGGAACGGCGTGGCGATCGCCGTGCAGCGGAAAGACCTTCAGCTCAACATCACTGGCTGCACCGTGGCGGCGGCTTCGCTGCTGCCGGAATACATGCTTTGCGGCAGCACGCAGCGGCTCACCGTGGCCAACCAGAGCAACAGCCCGCTGATCGCTTCGTGGCACTGGGAATTCAGCAACAGCGCCGGCAATGTGGTGTACAATACCACGCAGCAAACGGCGGACTATACCTTCCTTTCACCGGGCACCTACACCGTAAAGCTGGTGACGAACCGCGGCATGCAGTGCCCCGATTCCACCGAAGCCAAAGCCCTGGTGTACCCCGGCTTCGAACCGCGTTTTTCCGCGACGGGCGTGTGCATCAGCAAACCCGTGCTTTTCCGCGACGAAACCACCACCGCTTTTGGCGCCGTCAATTTCTGGGATTGGGATTTTGGCGACATAAGCACGCAAACGGATTATTCATCGGCGCAGCACCCGGCATATACCTATCCGACCACCGGTCAGAAAAACGTGCGGCTTATCACGCATAATTCCGTGGGCTGCAAGGACACATTATTCCAGTCGATAACGGTGCTGGACAAACCGCCTATCCGCCTTGCGTTCCGCGACACGCTCATTTGCCCGCCCGATCCCTTGCAGCTGCGGGCGGACGGTACGGGCACGTTCACCTGGAGCCCCGCGGTGAACATGACCGGGGCCAACACGGCCACGCCGCAGGTGAACGTGACCGCCGACACGAAATATTATGTCGATCTCGATTACGACGGCTGCCTGAACCGCGATTCCGTGACGATACGCGCCGTGGACCGTGTAACGCTCGCATTGCCCGCCGATACGCTCATCTGCCTCGGCGATGCCGTCACGCTGCGCCCCGCGTCCGACGGCCTGCTGTATACCTGGACGCCCGCGGCAAGCCTCAGCAACGCCGCCATCAAAGACCCGCTGGCGACGCCCACCGGCAATACGCGGTACGTGGTGACCGCTTCCATCAGCAACTGCACCGCCACGGACGATATCACCGTCAGCACCGTGCCCTACCCGCGCGTGGACGCCGGCCCCGACACCGTGATCTGCTTTGATACCTTCGCCACCCTGCACGCCGCCACCGACGGCAGCGCCTACACCTGGAGCCCGCTGCTCCCCGCCACGCTGGAGCCGGTGATACGGCCCGCCGCGAGCACCGCGTACATTCTAACGGCCACGGACACACGCGGATGCCCCAAGCCCTCGCGCGATACCGTGCTGGTAACGGTGCTGCCCAAAGTGAACGCCTTCGCCGGGCGCGACACTGCCGTGGTGCTGGGGCAGCCTTTGCAGCTGAACGCCGGCGGCGGCCTGCAATACAGCTGGTCGCCCGCGGCGGGATTGTCCGATCCGTTCATCCCCAACCCGGTGATCACCTTTCATTCGCCCACACGCGCCACGCGTTACCGGGTGCTGGTGCAGGACGAAGCCGGCTGCGCGGATTCAGCTTTCATCAACGTAAGGGTGTACAACACCATGCCGCAGGTGTTCGTACCCACCGCCTTCACGCCAAACGGAGACGGCACCAACGATCTTCTCCGGCCCATCGCGGCGGGCATCCTGGAAATAAAATATTTTTCCGTGTACAACCGCTGGGGGCAGCTCGTATTTACCAGCAGCAAAAACGGCCACGGCTGGGACGGGCGCATCAACGGCACACCGCAATCCAGCGGCGTGTACGTATGGCAGGTGATGGCGGTGGACTATCTCGGCGAGGACTTCTATCTCACCGGCACGGCCGCCCTCATCCGGTAACGCCGCGTATCGCTGAAATAAACGGCGTTACGCCGCTTTCCCATGCACGCAGCAAACGACAGCGCGGGACCGAAAAATCATTCGCTGACGACGGCGCCCGAATGAGACTATCTAATCCCGCCCGGATTTACTAAATTTAAGTCCTAATCTACCCAGTCATGAAACTAAAAGCTGCTATCCTTTGTCTCTCCTGCGCGGCCCTTCCACTGTCGCGCCTTTCGGCCCAATCGGCCTCCCTTGAGAAAACATGGACCTCGGACACCTCGCTCCGCGTGCCCGAATCCGTTTATTTCGACGCCAAAAGCAACACGCTCTTCGTCGCCAATATCGACGGGCAGCCCTGGGCCAACGACGGCCAGGGATTCATCTCCAAAATGAGCCCCGACGGCAAGGTGACCGACCTGCATTGGGTAACCGGCCTCAACTCCCCCAAAGGCATGGGCATCCACGGCAACCGCCTGTACGTGGCCGATATGGCCGAAGTGGTGGAGATCGACATCGCCAAAGGCGAGATCGTTAAAAGACACGCCATCCCCGGCGCCGTGAACCTGAACGACCTCAGCGTGAGCCCCAAAGGCGTGGTGTACTTCACCGATTCGAAAAAGAAAAAAGTGCATACCCTCATCAACGGCAAATCGGCCGTGCTGCTGGATAGCGCCAAAAGCGGCCTGAGAGGCCCGAACGGCGTGCTGTACCGTCCTGACGGGCTGCTGGTGCTGGACGCCGGCGCCGTGTTCCGCGCAGGCAAGGACGGCAAGCTCACCAGGCTGGCCGAAGTTACCCGCGGTACGGACGGCATCGAGCATGTACAGGGCGATGAATACATCGTGTCCTGCTGGCAGGGAGAGGTGTTTTACGTGAACGTAAAGACCGGCACGGCCGCGAAAGTGCTGGACACCCAGTCGCAAAAGCTCCAGTCCGCTGACATCGGCTACGACGCGAAGAAAAAGATCGTGTACGTGCCGACCTTTTTCGGGAATAATGTTTCTGCCTACCAGTTGAACATAACGAAGTAAATTTACGCTTCCGGGCCGGCACTCAGCCGCCCGGAAGCCGCTTTTACCCGAATGAGAGTCATACATCTGCTGGCAGCCATATTACTGGGTCTCGGCGCAATGGCGCAACAACCCGAGCATGCCTATACCTTTTCCCATATCAGCATGGAAGACGGTTTGGCCGGCAACCACGTTTCCGCTATTCTGCAGGATAAAAAAGGTTTCATCTGGATCGCCAGCACCGCCCTGCAACGGTTCGACGGCGAAAACTTCCTCACCGTCTCCAATTTCGACCGGCTGCCCGGTTCCATTTATTACGAAGACATCGCCCTGTTTGAAGACAAACGCGGCCGCATCTGGATGGGTACGCCCGAAAATATCCGTGTATACGATCCCATTACCGCGAAAGTAAACGTGGTGCCGCTGGAGCCCGGCGTGATGCCGCCCGGCGACTTCCGCTGCCACGCCTTTTTGCAGGACCACAACGGCACGCTCTGGATCACTACCGGCGCGGGCCTTTTGCAGCTCGACGAACGGCGGAACCGCTTCCGCAAAGCGCCCGGCATCTCTGACAGTCTGCGCAACCGCATGCGCAGCGCCATTTTCGAGGACGTTTACGGCCGGCTCTGGCTCAGCGGCATCAATGAAATGTACATGATACCGCGAACGCGCGATAAAGTATTCAGCCGCGAGCACAACCCCGACAGCCTGCAGATACTCAACATCCCCACCAGCGTCAAAAAGATATTCGAAGACCACCGGCAGCGGCTGTGGATCGCCTCGCGTGGCGAGAACGTGCTGTATACCTGGCACCCGGACACCAATCGCCTGCGCCCCTTTATTTTCCCCTACAAAAAGAACGAGAACGACCAGGTGTACGACATCGCCGAAGACGTTCATGAAGAAATATGGGTGTCCATGGAGCATGGCGGGCTTCACCGCTACACGGAAAAAGACGGCTTTAACCTGCACCTTCCCGGCAACAACAAGGACCCGCTCGGTCTTCATTACGATTATGAATCCAACTGCCTGCTTACCGATCGCGACGGGCACCTGTGGGTGGGAACGGACCGCGGCGTGAACATCATGAGCCTGCACAACCAGTCGTTCACCCGGCTGGATTACCGCAGCCGTCCGCTGCCGCAGGCAGAAGTTACCGGCATACTCACCGCCCGCAGCGGCGACGTGTTCATCGGCTACTGGGGCGGCGGCTTTGCCTGGCTCGGGCCCGATCTGCGCGTAAAGGCGCATTACAAACACCAGCCGGACGGCAGCGGCATCCCTGAAGAACGTTCGCTGGTGTGGAGCTTTGCCGAACAGAAAAACGGCAGCCTGCTCATCGGGCAGGAAAACGGCTTTATTTCCGAATTCGACCCTTCCACCCGCCGCTTCACCCATCACCGGCCCAAAGCGTTCCGCGACCAGACGGTGCTGTGCATGTGGCCCGAAAACGATTCCATCGTGTGGGTAGGGCTTTACAAGATCGGCATCGTACGCTGGAACATGCGCTCCGGCGAAGTGACGGATTATCCGCAGATACACGAATTTATCCACCGCAACACTTCCGTGAGCCGCATCGTGCCGCTCAACGACGAGTATCTCTGGCTCGCGTCCAGCAACGGAGGCATCCTGCGGTTCCATAAGCCCAGCGGCAAAGCGGACCGGCAGGTGATGTTCCGTTTCGGGCAGGACACCGTGCGCAACGTGACCGCGCTCATCCCTTATTCGGACAGCATGCTGCTGGCCGGCACCGACCACGGCATCTTTTTTTACAACTACCGCAGCAACCGCTGGGAGGCGCAAACCATCAACGACCAGCTGTTCAACGAATGGATACTCAGCATACAGCCCGCCGGCAGGGACGATGCATGGTTCACCACGCCTTTCGGCTTTTACCGGCTCAACGGCAGCACGCGCACCCTCTCCGCCTTCGTGCAGAACGACGATATCATCGACAACTCGCGGAAGGTGCGCCGCAACATCGCCTTCCTGCAGGACGGGCGGCTGCTCGTTGGCGCGTCCGATCATGCCATGGCCTTTTCCGCGTTCAGGCTGGAAGTGAAGCCTCCCCCGCCGGACGTTACCATCGTGGATTTCAGGGTGCTCAACCAGCCGGTGAACGTGGATTCCGCGCTGAACCCGAGCACGCCGCTCAGGCTCTCGCACAGCGAAAACTACATCGGCATAGAATTCAAATCGCTGCAGAACCACGCGGAAAAAACACAGTATTTCTACAAGCTGGAAGGTCTTGACAAAGACTGGGTGCATGCCGGCAACCTGCTGGTGGCGCGGTATACGAACCTTCCGCCCGGCGATTATATTTTCCGGGTGAAAGGCATGAACATGGCGGGCGTTTTTTCCCGCAATGTTACTTCGCTGCACATCAGCGTGCTGCCCGCATTCTGGCAAACCTGGTGGTTCCGCTCGCTGTGCGTGCTGGCGGTACTCGGCATGGTGTACGGCTATTTCAGGGTGAGAATGTACCTCGTGAAAAAAGAAGCGCGCAGCCGCGCGGCCTTCCGCGAAGAGCTGGCGCAGCTTGAAATGAAAGCGCTGCGCGCGCAGATGAACCCGCATTTTATCTTCAACGCGCTCAATTCCATCCAGACGTTCATGATGAAAAACGAAACGGAACAGGCGCTGGCGTACCTGAGCCGTTTTGCAAGACTGATCCGCAACGTGCTGGACCATTCGCAGCTCAACAGCATTTCCATCGCGCGCGAAACGGACCTGCTCGAAAATTATCTCGAGCTGGAACGGCTCCGCCTCTCCGAACGCTTTGATTACCGCATCGCGGTAGACCCGAAGCTGGACAAGGATTTCCTGGAAATTCCGGCGATGGTGATACAGCCGTTCGTGGAGAACGCCATCTGGCACGGCCTGCAGCACAAGGACGAAAAAGGTTTGCTCACCATCGAGTTCATCCGGCGGGGCAAACAGATACTTTGCATCATCGAGGACAACGGCATCGGCCGCGACGCCGCCACCACGCTGAAGCAGCAAAGCCACCCCAGCCACATCTCGCGGGGCGTGCAGATAACAAAAGACCGGCTGCAGATCTACAACAGCCGGTTCAATATGGATGCATCTTTTGACATCGAGGATTTACATGACGCGAACGGGGAGCCTACCGGCACGAGGGTGAACCTCTGGTTCCCGCTGCTGGAGGACTAGCCCGGGGCCCGCTTCCGAATGTCTTCCCGGAATGCGGCGGCACACGAAGGGACCCCGCTGCCGGAGGATTAACCGAGCCCTACTTCCGAATGCCTTTCGGGAATTTCCACGTCCCCAAAACCTTTTTTGATCAGCCAGTCTTTAAACACGGTCTGCACTTCGTATTCCCCGTGCACGAGAAAAAGTTTTTTCACTTCCTTCGGATTCTGGCAGGCCAGCCACTGGCTCATGTCCTCATAATCACCGTGGGCGCTCATGGAGCGGATCACGCCTACTTCCGCCTTTACTTCATGCCGTTCGCCGTAGATAGACACTTCTTTCGCGCCGCGCATCAGCCGGCCGCCCAGGGATTGCGGCTCGCAGTAACCGACGATGAGGATCGTATTGCGCGCGGAATCGATATTGTTTGCGATGTGGTGTTTCACCCTGCCCGCTTCCGCCATGCCCGATGCGGAAATGATCACGCAGGGCTCCTTGCGGAAGTTGAGCTGTTTCGATTCGTCCACCGTTTTGATGTAACGCATGCCGGGGAAGCTGAACGGGTCGTCGTCCACTTCGAGGATCTTCTGCACTTTTTTGTTAAAACATTCGGGATGCAAACGCGTAACGTCGGTGGCTTCGAGCGACAGCGGGCTGTCTACGAACAGGTCCACGTGCGGCAGCTTGCCGGCGAGCTGCGCGCGGTTGAGCGTGAAAAGCAGCTCCTGCGTGCGGCCCACGCTGAACGCGGGAATGATGAGCTTTCCTTTTTTACCGATGCAGGTGTCGTGGATGTATTTTAGCAGGATGTCGTCCGTCGGCGCAATGTCTTCATGCAGGCTGGCGCCGTAAGTGGATTCCATGATGATGTAATCCGCCTGCGGAAATTCCTCGGGGGATTTGAGAATGGCGTCGCCATAACGGCCGATATCGCCGCTGAACGTGATCTGCCGCGTCTTCCCGTCTTCAGTGATGCGCAGGTGCACGCAAGCGCTGCCGATAATGTGGCCCGCGTCCGTAAACATCACTTCCACGCCTTCGGCGATCTTGTACCATTTGCCGTAAGGCACGGGATGCAGCTGATCGATGGCGCGTTTCGCGTCCTCGATGCGGTACAGCGGTTCTATATAAGGTTTGCCTTCGCGGGCGTTCTTTTTATTCACGTATTTGATATCGTCTTCCTGTATCTCCGCGGAGTCCAGCAACAATATTTCCGTGAGGTCGCGGGAAGCGGGCGTGCAATAGATCTTTCCGCGGTAGCCGAGCTTTGACAGCCTGGGCACCAGGCCGGAGTGGTCGATGTGCGCGTGGGACAGCACCATGATGTCCACTTCCGTGGGATCGAAGCCGAAATCGAGGTTCAGCGGCACCGTTTCTTTTCCCATGCCTTGATACATACCGCAATCCAGCAATATTTTTTTCCCGTTCTTCAGGGTGATCAGGTGTTTGGAACCTGTTACCGTACGCGCTGCGCCGTGAAATGTTATTTTCATGTTGAAATTTTTTTAAAGCTCCAGGTGATCTTGAAACGGGCGATCTCCGTGCCGTCGTCCGCAACGCCGGTTACGGAAACGGTCAGCGCCGAGGGGCTGCCGGAACGTACCGCTTCGCCGATCGCATGTTGAATTTCGTTGCCTGCCTCGCAAGTGAACCAGGTTTTCTGTTTTGCTTTTTTGAGAAAGAGTCCTTCCATACCGGTAACGAGCATGGACACTTTGGCCTGCGCCGCGCCCGCATGCCCCATCGCCAGCAGCCCGCTGCTCATTTCCGCGGCCATCGCCAGGCAGGCGAAATAAGTGGAGCGGAAGGGGTTCTGCGAAAGCCAGCGGTACGGCACCACGGTGGTGCAGCTTTCGCCGGACATGCCGCGCACCCGCACACCGGCCAGCCAGGCGGTGGGCAGCTTGTACAGCAGGAAGAGCGAAAATCTGAACCGGTTGTTCACCAGCGCGACAAACCTTTCAATGGTAACAGGTGTGGCCATACGCAGGTTTTAAAGTTGATGTACGTAAGCGTAAATGCTTTGCTGTGCGTTTACGGCAGGCTCATCCGCCTTTTTTTCCACAGGGACGTTCCGTATTTGCGCATCCAATATTACGGCATTTGTGTTATCCGCGAGCTGGATGGCGACAATATCCTTTACCTGTTGCCGGTAAACGGCATCGTATACAGGGAAACATACTTCGATGCGGCGGTGCAGGTTGCGGTTCATCCAGTCCGCCGAGCCCATGTATATCTCTTCCTCCCCGTTGTTGTGGAAAATGAATATCCGCGCGTGCTCCAGGTAACGGTCCACGATGCGGCGCAGGCGTATGCCTTTTCGCGGCACGATGCAGCAGATGCTCCGCACCACCAGGTCTATCTCCACCCCGGCGTCAGCCGCGGCGTACAGCTCGGCGATCATCTGTTTTTCCTGCAGGTTGTTGAGCTTGATCGTGATCTTTGCCGGCAGCCCTTTCCGCGCGTGCTCCGCTTCACGGCGGATCATGGCGGTGAACCGGTCCACCAGGTTGAACTGCGCCACCAGCAGGTGCCCGAAATGCATGAAGTTGTAACGCGAAGGCGAAATGCCGGTTTGCATGTATACGAACAGCAGCTCCAGTTCCTGCGTGATGCCTTCGTGGGCGGTGAGCAGGATGTGATCGGTGTAGAACCTGGCGGTGCTCTCGTTAAAGTTCCCCGTGGCCAGCAGGCCGATATGGTCCCAGTGGAAACCGCGCTTCCGCTTTACCAGCGCCACTTTCGCATGCACCTTCAAACCGGGGATGCTGTATAATATTTTTACGCCTGCCTCTTTCATGCGTTTGGCCCAGCGGATGTTGTTGGCTTCGTCAAAACGCGCTTTCAATTCCACCATCACGGTCACCTGCTTCCCGTTCTTCGCCGCGCTGATGAGCGCATGCACGATCTGCGAGCCGGAAGCCACGCGGTACAGCGTTACGTAAATCTCTTTTACATCGGGGTCGGTGGCGGCTTCGTTGAAATAACGGAGAATGTAATCGTATTGCTGGTAGGGCACATGCAGCAGCGCGTCCTTTTGTTTGACCGCGTCCAGCAGGCTGGCATTGCCTTCCAGCGCGGATACAGGTACGGCGGGCATACGCGGGTATACGCAGGCGGCGTTGCCTTGCGGCAGGGGCAGCTCCGCGAGATCTTTCAGGTTGTGGTACCTTCCGCCGGCCATCAGCTCTACATGCGCGATGCGGAAATATTCCGCCAGCGCGTCACGCAGGGCATCGGGCATACGCGCGTCGTAGAGGAAGCGCGTGGGCACGCCCAGCTGGCGTTTCACGAGCATGCTCTCCACTTTCTCCAGCAGGTGGCCGCTGAACTCGTCCACGTCGATTTCCGCGTCGCGCGTGACCTTGATGCTGTAACAGCCGGTGATGGCCGTGTGCGGGAAAAGAAAACCGAGATGCTCGCGGATCACGTCGTCGAGGAAAACGATCTCCCCGCCATGCAGCCGCAGGAAACGCGGCAGGTTGGCGGACGGGATGTTCACGATGCCGTGCCGGCCGTTCTCAAGGCAAACCACGAGGTACAGCGCATTATTTTCGAGAAACATTTCCACCGGCTTGCCCATATCGATGACGACGGGCTGCAGGAAACCGAGCACGGTGTTGTAAAAATAATCGCGCAATGTTTGCTGATGCTGCACGCCGATCGTTTCGCCGTAATGCAGGCGCACGCCTTCGGCTTTTAATGCCGGCAGCAGCCGCCCCGTAAGGATCTGACCGAACTCCTGCAAATGCTGCCGGATGGCCTCCTGCACAGCGGGCAGCACGCTTGCGTCCGCCGCTTCCATGTGGTGCAGCGCCATGAGCGCGGGCATCCGCACGCGGAAAAATTCGTCGAGGTTGGAAGAGAATATCGAAAGGAAACGGACGCGTTCAAAAAGCGGCACCCGCCCGTCCGCCGCCATGCCCAGCACGCGGTAATTAAATGAGAGCCAGCTAAGGTCCCGGTCGTTCAGTGGTATATCGTTCTTTTGCAAAGCCTATCCTTTTACCGGGAAAAATACGGCGGCCACAACAAAAGCCAGCACGGAGGCCACGATGCCGTACATGAACGTGTTGTACGCAATGCGCAGCAGGCGGTATTTCCGGCCGAGCACTACGCCGAGGTTGTAAATATCGTGGATCATATTACTGTAGAGGTATTCCCCGTTCTGCATGATGGTTTCCATACCGTCCTCGTACTCCTGGTAACTCATCTGGTGAAAGTTGCCGAAGAACAGCAGGTTGGCTTTTTTGCTG
Organism: uncultured Chitinophaga sp.; assembly: GCA_966250725.1. Taxonomy (GTDB): domain Bacteria; phylum Bacteroidota; class Bacteroidia; order Chitinophagales; family Chitinophagaceae; genus Chitinophaga. Next base: position 14,556 of record CBINIO010000005.1, on the reverse strand, counting down.
CGGATGTCCTGGTCGGTAAAGCGGCCGCTGGTAACGTTCGGCCGTGTAGCCAGCACCGAAAACACGATGGTGGTAACGCTGGTGGCGAGAAAGATGATGGCGGGAAGAATGAAGTTCGGGTAATCTTCCAGCTTGCGCAGCAGTACGGACAGCAGCACGGAAATAATGATGGCGTTCACCGAGATCATGATATTGGCCTTGCTGTCCGCCATCGAGCTGAGCCGGATGTGATTGGTGGACGTGGTGCGGAACATGGTTTCCACGCCTCGTTCCGGCCTTTTTTCCTTTTTCCCCTTTTCATCTTTCTGCTCGTCGTTCTTCGCCAGCCTCAGTGCTTTATCCTTTTTTTCTTCCAATGCTTCGGCCTGTTTTTGTTCGAGCTTGCTGCGCAGCTTTTCGAGGTTCTCTTCTTTTTGCTGTTTGAGCAAAGTGCGGCAATAGGCGGTATGATATGTGTGCGATTCGAGGAACTGTATGCTGGACTTTGCCCAGTCGGCGCCGGAAATTTTCTGTTCGGTGGCCAGCTCCATTTCGGTGCGCAGCAATTTATTCCGTTTTGAAAAGTCCTTGCTGCCGAGATGGAAGAGGTCCGCATCGCAAACGATCTGCTCCAGCAGGTTGTGCGGGTGCTGCGGGATGCGCGTGGCGAGGATGCAGTCCGCTACGGCCTGGCCCATGCTTTCGGGCAGCTGCTGGGCCGTTACGAACGACCTGGCCGCTTCGGCGCCCGCCGTTTCATGCTGCGTACGGTCGCCCAGTAAATAACCCATGTCGTGGAACCATGCCGCCAGCAGCACTACCAGCTGGTCCGCCTCCGTGAGCCTGTAATATGCCGAGATCTGCTCCGCCGCCTGTACCACCTGCAGCGTGTGTGCGAGATTGTGATAAACCAGCACCGGGTCCGCATGTTGCTCGTATTGGCGGGTAACGTGACTTTGTGCAGCAGCGATCACTGAACTTATTTCCATCTGATGTCGTATTTGCTGAGAAAGAATTTCTATTCCAAATTACGGCATTTTTTGCGTTAATTTTATTGTATAAAGTACGGCGTATGAAGATGATATTGCATGTCCTGATCGTCACCACCCTCTTTTCCTGCGATGCCCTCGGCACCCGGTCGCAGGAAAAGCAGACCTCGCCGGAGGGCTATAACCTCGCCAAATACGAGCGTTTCAAGGTGCGCGAATCGCTGCAGGAAATTTCCGGCATCGCATATTATCGCGATGAAGATCATTTTATGGCCAACAACGACGAGCAGGGCAGGTTGTTCCAGGTAGGGCTGCGCGCCAAATCGCGTTACCCCGACTGGAAATTCGGCAAAGGCGGGGATTACGAAGAGCTGGTGTATACCGGCAAAGACTGGCTGGTGTTAAAAAGCAATGGCAACATCCACCAGGTGCTCCATCTTTTTTCAGACACGACCGACGTTGCCGTCCATCACTTCCCGCATCACGGCAAACGCGATATGGAAGCCGCTTATTTCGACATCGAACGCAACCAGTTGATGGTGATCTGCAAATCCTGCGAAGAAGATAAAAAACAGCCTTTCACCAGCGTATACGCCTTCCGGCTGGATTCCATGGCCTACCTGCCGGATACCGCCTTCCGCATCAGCACGGCCGGCATTCCCGGGCTGGCCGAATCGCCTTCCCGCTACTTCCGCCCTTCCGGCGCGGCCGTGCATCCCATCGAAAAAAGAGTGTACATCCTCGCCTCCAGGAACGAGCTGCTGGTGATCACCGATCTGAAAGGGAACGTGCTGGAAGCGCATCACCTTCCCCGGCGGCACTTTTCACAACCCGAAGGCATTACCTTCGCGCCAAACGGCGATATGTACATCTCCAACGAAGGCGATGACGAATACACCGCCGATATTCTGAAATTCAAATACCATCCGAAAAATTGAAATACCTCGCCCCACTCATCATCCTCAGCTGCATCGCCAACTGCGCCATGGCGCAGCAGGACAGCGTGCAGCAGCGCATCGTCCTGATCGGCGACGCCGGTGAAATGCACGACGGGAAAAACGCCGTGGTAGACGCCGTCCGCCGCAACATCGACCTCAACAGCGGGAAGAACACCGTGCTTTTTCTCGGGGATAACGTATACCCCTTAGGGTTACCCGACGACGCCGCCAGAAATTATGACGAAGCCCGCTTCATACTCGATTACCAGGTGAGCCTCGTAAAAGACACGAAGGCAGAGGGCATTTTTGTGCCCGGCAACCACGACTGGAGCCGGCATCACCCCGGCGGCTGGCGGCAGATACGCAACCAGCAGCAGTATATCGATTCGCTGCGGCTGCCCAATGTGAACTTCCTGCCGAAAGACGGCTGTCCCGGCCCCATTCCCGTACCGCTGGGCGACGACGTGCTGCTGATCGTCATGGACACCGAATGGTGGCTGTACCCCGGCGCCAAGCCCGGCATCGAATCCAGCTGCGACCAGAAAACCGAGGACGAGGTGCTCACCGAGCTGGCGGACATCGCCGCGCGCAATCCCGGCAAGCTGCTCGTGTTCGCCGCGCATCACCCCTTGCGCAGCCATGGCATCCACGGCGGTTATTATACGCTGAAACAGCACATTTTCCCGCTGACCGACGCCAAACCTTATCTCTATGTGCCGCTACCCGTGATCGGCTCCGTATACCCGCTCGTGCGCGGCGTGTTCGGCACGCGGGAAGACCTGCCGCACCCGCTGTATAAAAGAATGGTCTCCGGCATCGAAGAAGCCATGCCGCCATACGCGCCGGTGGTGTACGTTTCCGGCCACGATCACAGCCTGCAGCTGATCCGCGAGGGCGACCGGCATTTTATCGTGAGCGGTTCCGGTGCGAAGGACAACCGCGTCAAAAAAGGGGAAAACTCGCTTTTCGCCAGCCATCTCAACGGTTACACCGTTATTTCCGTGATGAAGAGCGGCGGCGTGCAGGTGGATTTTTATAACGACAAAGACGCACAGCCCATCTTCAGCCGGCGTTTGCTCGACCTGCGCGATTACCGCCGCCGGCTTGCCGTACAGGGCGCCGCGGTGCCGCCTTCCACCGTTACGTTGCCGGCGGACCCGCAATACGCCGACGTCAACAATTTTCATAAATGGTTCCTCGGCACCAACTACCGCGACGTATGGAACACGCCCCTCACCTTCCCGGTGATCAGCCTCGACACGGCGAAAGGCGGGCTGACCATCACCAAACGCGGGGGCGGCAAACAGACCCGCTCCCTCCGGCTTGAAGACAGCACGGGGCAGGAATGGGTGCTGCGCTCGCTGGAAAAATGGCCCGTAAGCGCCATCCCCGAAATACTGCGGGAAACGTTCGCGAAAGAGATCGTGCAGGACCAGATATCCGCCGCCAATCCTTACGCTCCGCTGGTGGTATCGCCGCTGGCGGAAGCCGCCGGCATACCGCATACCAACCCGTCTTTCGTATACCTGCCGGACGATACCGCGCTCGGCATTTACCGGAAGGATTTTGCCAACAAACTTTATCTTTTCGAGGAACGCGAGCCCGTGACCGCCAGCAAAACCTACAACACGATGAAGCTGGTGGAAGAGCTGCAGGAGGACAACGACAACAGCGTTCACCAGCCATCCGTGCTGCATGCGCGGCTTTTCGACATCTTTATTTCCGACTGGGACCGGCACGACGACCAGTGGCGCTGGTACGCGGAGAAAACAAAAAAACGGAAAACGTTCTATCCCATCCCGCGTGACAGGGACCAGGCGTTTTTTATCAACAGCGGTTTTCTCCCGAGGATCATGAGCCGGCCCTGGGCGCTGCCGTACATTCAGGGTTTCCGGAAAAAAATACCCTGGGTGCCGGGTCTTGCGTTCAACACGCGTTTTTTCGACCGCTCATTTTTAAACGGTATGGGGGAAGAAGTGTGGAAGGAAAAATCGAAGCTGCTGGTAAACGCCATGACCGACAGCGTGATACGCCATGCCGTGGCGCAGTTCCCCGACACCATCCGCAAACAAACGGAAGACATGATGGTGAGCACGCTCATCGCCCGGCGTGGCATACTCGAATCGGAGGCGATGAAGTATTACCGCTTTCTCGCCAAAACCGTGGATGTAACCGGCTCGCAGAAAAACGAACTGTTCACCGTCAACCGGCTGCCCGACGGCCATGTGCGGATCACTTCGCAGAAGATCAGTAAAAAAGGCGAGCTGGAGCAAACGTTGTACGACCGTACCTTCGACCCCGCGGATACCAAAGAGGTAGCGGTGTACGGCCTCGGCGGCGAAGACCGCTTCGTGATGCGCGGCGACGGGGGATCGCCCATCCGCGTGCGGCTGATCGGGGGAAAAAACAAAGACACTTATATCGACAGCAGCACTACAGGCCGCGGCAAACGCGTGCTGATCTACGATCTGAAAGCAAAAGAAGACAGCTTCGCCGTTACCCGCCGCGAAAGGCTGAAGCTGTCCGGCGACCCGGAAGTGATCGGGTACGACCGCTTCGCGTTCCGCTACAACCGCCTCATGCCGCTGGTGGCGGGCGGCTACAACCTCGACGACGGCGTGCTGATCGGTCTTGGCGTACAATACGTGGGACAGGGTTTCCGCAAGGATTCCTTCGCGGTGAAACACACGTTCACCGGCGTACACGCGCTCGCCACGGAAGCGTTCCAGTTCAAATACCAGGGCCAGTTCAACGACGTGATCGGCAAGGCGGACATCCTGCTGTCGGGCATTGCCAAAGCGCCGCATAATACGGCCAACTTTTTCGGCTACGGCAATGAGACCGCTTACGACAAAGACCTAACCGACCCGCCTATACGTTATTACCGCAGCCGTTTCAACCTGTATTCCGTGGAAGGCCTGGTCCGCGCCAATCTCGCGCGAAACGTCAGCTTTGGCATCGGCCCATCGCTCACGGCCGCTACGCTGGAGCAGGAGGACAACGAAGGCCGTTTCCTCACCAATTACGACGCACACGGCATCGATTCGGCGGAGCTGTTCAAGAACAAATATTTCGCCGGCCTGCGCGGCACCTTCAACATCGACACGCGCGACAACGACCTGGTGGCTACCCGCGGTCTTTTGTGGAACACTACGCTCATCGGCAACAAAGGACTGAACCAGTTCAGCCACGATTACCTGCAGGTGCGGTCGGACATGAGCATCTACGCATCGCTCGGCCTGCCGCCCAGCGTGGTGCTGGTAACGCGCATCGGCGGCGGTTACACCTGGGGCAGACCGGAATTTTACCAGGCGCTTTCGCTCGGCGGAACGGCCAACCTGCGCGGCTACCGCAACAACCGGTTTACCGGCACCGGCATGTTCTATAACAATATGGAGCTGCGCGTGAAGCTGTTCGATTTCACGTCGTACATCCTCCCCGGCTCCGTGGGCCTTATCGCCTTTAACGATGTGGGAAGGGTTTGGCAGAAAGGGGAAAGCTCCGGCCAGTGGCACGACGGGTTTGGCGGCGGCATTTATTTTTCGCCGGTGAACCTGCTGGTGTTCACTGCCGTGTTAGGTCATTCTTCGGAAAACACTTTGCCGTACGTAACGTTCGGGTTTAAATTTTAGAAAGGTTTGCGGTGGCGGAAAGATTTACGCTGAGCCGTATCGCTTTCAGGCCGCTGATGCCCTGCACCTCTTCGAGGTCCAGCATTTCAGCGTCGGGCAGCAGTATGTTCTTGTTCTGCAGGAACTCGATGTACTTGCGGTATTCGTCCGCTTCGCGCGCGTACGCATACACGATGGCGATCTTTCCCGGCTGCGTCAGCCTTTCGTTCGTATTTTTTATGCGCACCTTGTCGATCCGCTTTTTCATGATCTCGTAGCGGATGTTGTAAGCGCCTTCCACATCGAACCTTCTTTCATCTTTCCTGAAACTGATCGCGATAGGATTGCTGTGCGCGAGTATCAGCTGCGTGGTCTGCAGCGGCAGCTTCAGCTTCGGTTCCAGCTCATGTGTGATCCTCGCGATGGCGGCCATGCTTGAAAGCTGCCACAGGCGCAGGTTGCGCAGGTACAGCATATCGAACTTGCGGTCGGGCGCAATGGTTTGCCCGATGTAAATGTTATACTCCACGCCGTCCGTGCGGTACTTTTCAAAGTAACAGGGGTACGAACGCTGCAGCTGGTCTTTTTCTTTTTCGAGATACTGGTTGATGGCCGTGTTGATGTCGCGCAGGCTTTCCTCGTATTCCCTGCGGTGATGGTACACGTGTCCGGTAGCTTTGTCGATCTTCTCGAAATACTCGTTCAGCAAGGGTTTCAGCTCCGTCTCGCTGTCGTAAAGATGCCGGAAGGTGGGCGCGATCTCGTGATCGAGAAACTCGTTGATCTTCACTTCGTCTTCCGCGAACAGCGTATCGTGCATGCTGTTGAGCATGCGGTTGTTCTTGAACTGCAATTCTTCCAGCAGCGGCAGGTGCAGGTCGCCGTTGATGCGTTTGAAAGTTTGCTGTATCAGCTGCAGCTGTTCCCGCAAATCGTCGCGGATGGCGGAGCCGCGCTCTACGGAAGAGTTGCGGATATCTACCGCGCCGTACAGCGGATATACGTCTTCAAAAAGGATATTGCCGATGTCTTTCTGCTGCGCCTTCGGCGTGTGCAGGTATTCCCAGGCGGCGTCGGTGAACTTCCATTCCACGGCGGGCTGCAGGGCGGTGAACTGTTCTTTTATCACTTCGTTGATCCGCTCGTTCGCCAGCTCGATGCTTCTTCTCAGCAGCAGCGAGCCCACCGCGTAAGACGGCTGCAGCTGCCCGAGGATCTCCCAGTCCACCGGTTTGTCGCCGGTAGCCGCGATCTCCAGCATACCCAGCAGGTTGTTTTCATGCTGGATGGGGAACAGCAGGAAACTTTTTATGCCGTGCAGCGGCAGGTATTTAAGAAAAGGATACAGCTCCACGGTCTGCCGGTTCACTTCGGGCAGCACCAGCGGCTGCGGGTTATGGGCGAGAAACTCCTGCAGCTGCTCGTTGATGCTCTGGCGCTCCGCGTCGTTGCGGGCGCTGGCGAAAATGATGCTCTGCGAAATGTAGGTAGTTTCGAGCACGCTTTTGTTGTTCACTTTCAGGAACGGCACGAGGTGGATGTTGAGATCGCCGCGGCCGGTGAGCGTTTTCAGGTATTCCCTCGCCTGCGTGTAGGTTTTCAGCTCATTGTCCTTCCGGATGTTGAGCACCAGGTTCTTCATGCCGTTCACCACATAATCGCGCGTGATGTCCTGTATGGTCCAGATGACGAAACCTTCCAGCTCGAAATTCTTCAGCGGCAGCACGCGTTCCAGCGCCTCGATGTCCTGCAGCTTGAAATCGCCCACGCAAATGCCGCCGCAGTCGAACTGCGGCAGCTCGCCCACGAGCTTTACGTCCGTAAAACGCGGATCGATGTGTACCTTGATGTATTTGGAAAGCCCGGTTTCGGGGTTCACGATGTGATGGATCAGCTCCGGGTCGAAGTTGATGGGGAGATTGTACCAGCGTTCGAGGATCAGCTTGTAGAGCCAGAACAGCTTGTCGCGGCGCACTTTGTCCACGGAAATGCCTTTGGGCACGGCCATCAGCTCTTTGCCGTCCTGTGTGAATATCTGGCGGAAACGTTCGGAATAATAAAATATCGCGAAGCGGTACGGCACGCCGATGCCGAAAATGTCGCGGCTTTCGTCGAGCGTAACGGGGAATACGGTGGCGGTGATGAGGTCCAGGTATTCCTGGTACCTGGAAATATCGGCGTCTTCCCGGAGCGGCTGGCCCAGTTCGGGATTGCTTTCGAAGTGGCGGACGATCTCTTTAAAGAATGCGGCTCTTGCGCCCTGGGCCTGCTCCGCTTTATCTTTCATGAACCGAACGAAAGGCACGAACGAGATGCGACTGTTTATCAGGTGATCGTCCTTGAACAGGCCCGGGTGTGCTGTGAGTATCTTCATATGCAATACAAAATTCCAGTTAAGCGTACAGTCACAGTGCAGGAAAACAGATGGGTCGTGCGGGATAGTCCTGCAAAGTTACGGGTTTTCCGATTTTAAAACGGGACGGGCGTAAAAATACGTGGTGCCTTCGTCCGCATCGTCAAAACTGACGGGCTGGCGGTGGCGGAGCCGGTAGAAGTAGGCGCAGAGCCCGAAATCGCCGGCGCAGCACAAGGCATGGAACACAATCACGCCCAGCAGCAGCGCCTTCCAGGGGGCGCTTACCAGGGGGAAAGCGGCCGCCAGCAGCAGGGTGATGATCACGAACGGCGCCATGGCGATATAGCGGAACCGCCGGTAATCCACCACGAAGGCGTGGGCCACCGCGTAGAACATCAGCTTTTTCCAGATCACGCCGTAACGCACGTCCCTGGCGCCGTACCAGCGAAAGGCCCAGCCGTGGATCAGCTCGTGCAGCGGCACCAGCAGCAGGGTGGCGGGTATGCCGGCAAACATCCAGCGGAACACCTGGCCGCCGGTGAGCGTGTCCGTCAAAACAAAATGGGCCGTGAAAGCGCCGATGCTTCCAAAGCCCATTAACAGGATGATAAAAAATATCGCCGCATAGCTGTTGCCTGACTTCAAACCTGCCTGCAGCGGAACGATCAGCTCGTTGAAGCTGAAACGGGCGTATTCCTCATACCCTTGCTCCCGCAGCGATTGCGCCAGCGCGTCCGTCATCAGAGCGGGATTTCCACCTGGTTTTTCAGCAGGTCGTCGATGGTGTCGCGTTTGCGGATCAGCTGCGCCTTGCCGTCTTTCACCAGCACTTCCGCGGGTTTCAGGCGGCTGTTGAAGTTGCTGGACATTTCAAAGCCGTAAGCGCCCGCGTTGTAGAACACGAGGTAATCGCCTTCGCGCACTTCGCTGATCTTGCGGTCCCAGCCGAAAGTGTCCGTTTCGCAGATGTTGCCCACCACGGTGTAGATCCGGTCGGTGCCTTTCGGGTTGGAAATATTTTTGATGAGGTGGAACGAATCGTAGAACATGGGGCGGATCAGGTGGTTGAAACCCGAGTTCACACCCACGAATACCGTTGCCGTGGTCTGTTTGATCACATTGGCCTTTACCACGAAATACCCGCACTGGCTTACCAGGAACTTGCCCGGTTCGAACCAGAGCTGCAGCGGCCTTTTGTAGTTTTTGGCGAATTTGTTGAAGGCGTCGGTCAGCTTTTTGCCGAGCAGGTCGATGTCCGTTTCCGGATCGCCTTGCTGGTAGGCCACTTTGAAGCCGCTGCCCAGGTCGATGAACTCGAGGTCGGGGAAGTGCTCGGTCATTTCGAACATGATCTCCACGCCGCGGAGGAACACGTCCACGTCCTTGATCTCGGAGCCGGTGTGCATGTGCAGGCCGGTCACTTTCAGCCTGGTGGATTTCACGATCCGTTCGATGTGGCGCAGCTGGTGGATGGAGATGCCGAATTTGCTGTCCACATGCCCGGTAGATATTTTAAAGTTCCCTCCCGCCATGATGTGCGGGTTCAGGCGGATGCAGATGGGATAGCTGCCGCCGAACTGGTTGCCGAACTGTTCGAGGATGGAAATGTTGTCGATATTGATGTTCACGCCCAATTCCTTTGCGGCGATGATCTCCTGGAGATCGACGCAGTTGGGGGTGAAAATGATGTTCTTCGGATCGAAGCCGGCTTTGAGGCCGAGCTGCACTTCCTGTATGGACACGGTATCCAGCCCGCAGCCGAGGGTATTGACGTAGCGGAGCACGTTGATATTGGTGAGGGCTTTGCAGGCGTAAAAAAAGCGTGCGTCCGCCTTGCTGAAGGCGGTCTTCAACTTCTCATACTGTATTTTGATCTTTTCCGCGTGGTAGATGTATACCGGGGTGCCGAATTCCTGGGCGGTTTTCACCAGGAAGTCCGCGCTGAGAACGTCGCTTTGTTTAGCCATTGTATCGTGTAAATTGAATGTGCGAAAATAATAAGAATATTAATCTTCCTGCATAAAATCGTCCAGGTCGCGGCGTTCCTTTTTGGTGGGGCGGCCGATCTTGCTTTGGCGTTTGCCGGTATCGAAGCTGGAGGCGATCCTGTGATTGAAGAGCTTGTCTTCTTCGGGAGTGATATCCAGGTAGTATTTGATGGCTTCGGAGTATTGCACGCGGTTGGCGAGGAGGCCGGTGACTTCGATCTTCCAGCGTTTGGCATCGGTGCGCACGTCGTACTGGTCGCCGATGGCGACGGGTCTTGCGGCTTTGACGGCGGCGCCGCGCAGTTTTACTTTTCCGCTGTCGCAGGCGGCGGCCGCCTGTGTTCGGGTTTTGAATATCCTGATGGCCCAGAGGTATTTGTCCAGCCGTAGTTTTTCCGCGCTCATGGGGTAAAATTAAGTAAAAAGTGGTATTTGGGGGTGGGGAGGTGTTAACACCTGCTGAAATTTTGAACAAACTGAATAAGGTGTTAACACCTCATCCCTTCCCTAAAGTCACGGCGAAATAAACTCCCACTAACAAAAAAAGGCCGCTTCACAGCGGCCTTTTCATATATCTTCAAAAAACTAACTATTTCCTCCTGGTCGTTGTCTTCTTCTTTGCAGCCGCCGTCTTCTGCGCTACCGGTTTTTTCTTTGCCGCAGCAGTCGCTTCAGGCTTCTTAACCGGCGCGGGGAAACGGGATTTGTCCACCGTTGCGGCTTTATCGTCGAGCGTGAGCTGGAGCGATTCTTTCAATATCTCCTCTTTCTCCGCCAGGAACAGCTTCATTTTTTCTTTCGGGATGCGCAGGTCGTAGCTGCCGCTTTCGCTGGCCATTCCCTGGGCGAAGCCGGGGTTCAGGCGTTCCAGCTCGGCCTTTTCCATCCCGAGCTTTTTGGCGATCGCTTCCATCCTGTATTTGCCGGTGATGCTGAACTCAACGGTGTTGAACATATCTTCGTCCGTCAGCGGCTTCGCTTTACGGAACTCGGCGGCGGTAGACATGCGCGCTGCCGGGGCGGCCGCGTAATTGTCGCTCACGCCAAAGAAGGTATTGAAACGGTCGAGAATGTAGCCGGTCGCTATGAACTTGTATACATGGCCGCGGGATTCAGCGGGAAGGAAATACTGGATGCCCCAGAAGTCGCTTCTGCCGGAAATACGCTGTGCGCGCTGCACGCCGCCCGCGCCGCAGTTGTACGCGGCTACCACCAGCAACCAGTCGTCGAACTGCTCGTACAGCTCGTTCAGATACTTGGCGGCGGCTACGGTAGACTTGTAGAAATCCTTTCTTTCATCCACTTTCTTGCCCACGTTCAGCCCGAAAAGCCGGGCGGTACCGCTCATGAACTGCCACATGCCCACCGCGCCTACGCGGGAGCGGGCGTTGTAGGACATGCCGGATTCTATCACCGCCAGGTATTTCATTTCCTCGGGAATACCGTGATCGGAAAATATCTTTTCGATCATGGTAAAATAAGGAGCCGAACGTTCCACCATCACCGCAAGGTGACGGCTGTACCGGGTGGCGTAATCGTTGATATAACCCTTTACGAAATGGTTGCCGAGCTGCTCGTATACTTTTGGCGTACGTACCACTACAGGCATGCTTTGAGCAGCCTGTTTCACCGCCAGGGAAGCGGGCGCGCCGCGCACTATCGTATCTTTCGGCAGGCGGGCGGACTTTTTGAGCGTAATGGTGGTATCGCCCTGCGTTTCCTGAACGGGAAACACCATCTCCTTAGGGCTCTCGCTGCTGGCGGCTACCGCACTTGCGCTTCCTGCTAATGCCGGCAGCAAGAGTAATAAAAAGACTTTCGTCATCGCTGTTGTTGTTTTATACTATTTGTACTTGTTGCATTTGCAACATGTTATGTGCTATCTGTAACAAGGTCCTTTCGTCAAACTCCTTCGTGATGATCTGCAGGCCGTATGGCATCCCGTTGGAATGCCGGTGCAAAGGTACGGAAATCGCCGGAACACCGGTCAGATTCGCCAATACCGTGTAAATGTCCGCCAAATACATGGCGATAGGATCGTCCATTTTTTCGCCGATCTTAAAGGCCGTGCTCGGCACGGTCGGCAGCAGGATGGCGTCGTATTCGGACAGGATGCGCTGCATCTTTTCCACCACCAGCCTTCTTACCTGCTGCGCCTTTGTGAAATAGGCGTCGTAATAACCGGCGCTCAGCACAAAGGTGCCCAGTAAAATGCGGCGTTTCACCTCTTTTCCAAACCCTTCCGACCGGCTTTTTTTGTAAAAATCGCTCAGGTCGATGCCTTTTTCGGGCGTACGGTAACCGTACTTCACCCCGTCGAACCGGCTCAGGTTGCTGGAGGCTTCCGCGGTGGTAAGCACGTAATAGGCGGCCACCACGTAATCCAGGTAATCGAAGTTCACCCCTTCAACGGTGTGCCCTTCGGCCTTCAATTGTTCAAAGAAACTTTCAAATCCCCCCCGCATCTCGGCATCCAGGCCTTCATGGTGCAGGGCATCTTTCAAATACGCAAATTTCCGGCTTTTATTGTGCCGGAGATCAACCTGGTAATCAGGAACTTCGCTTTGAGAGGCAGTGCTATCATAGGCGTCGGGCCCGGAAATGACTTGCAGAACCACGGCCACATCAGCAATATTCGAGCCAAAAATGCCTATCTGGTCAAAGGAAGAGGCGTACGCGATCAGGCCATGGCGCGATACCCTGCCGTATGTGGGCTTCAATCCCACGATACCGCAAAAGTCCGCCGGCTGCCGTACGGAACCGCCCGTGTCGCTGCCCAGGCTTACCTGGCACAAACCCGCCTGTACGGCCACCGCCGAGCCGCCTGAAGAACCGCCCGGCACGCGGGTGTTGTCCAGCGCGTTCAGCACCTTGCCATACGCGGAATTCTCGTTGGTGCTGCCCATTGCGAACTCGTCGCAGTTGAGCCGCCCGATAATAACGGCGCCTTCGGCCAGCAGCTTTTCCACCGCCGTGGCGTTGTACAGGGAGGTAAACCCTTCCAGTATCTTTGATGCGGCAGACACTTTATGGCCTTTGTAGCAGATCACATCCTTGATGCCGATCACTACTCCCGCCAAAAGGCCGGGGCGCTCTCCCTTCCGGATCTTTTCATCCAGGGAACGCGCCTGCGCCAATGCATCTTCCGTAAATACTTCTAAATACGCGTTGAGGTGCCGGGCCTGCTCAATCCTGTCAAGGTACAAGCGTACCATGGACTCGCAGGTCGTTTTTCCGGCATACAACGCCTCATGAAAAGACGATATACTGCTGAATTCAGTCAAACCCAAACCAGTTTAAATCTTACAATGGGAGATTTCTACATTCGATGCAAAACAGCCACCATGGCTATTCGCGGAGGTTGACTAGGCGTTCTTCTTAACTTCGGCCTCTTTCATGCCCTCTTCCATCTCGCGGCGCACATTGTCTTTGGCGTCTTTGAATTCGCGGATACCTTTACCAAGGCCACGCATGAGCTCGGGGATTTTTTTACCGCCAAACAGGAGCAATACCACGGCGGCGATGAGGATCAGTTCGGTCATGCCTAATTCCTGGAAAAGTAATAATGGTGATTTAGCGAAAATAGCAGTCATTTCTCAGTTTTTAAAAGTTCAGCTAACAAAGGTAGGGTATATTTCGGGCTTTTTCAACGCGCGGCAGCATACTTTAATGAACTTTTAAGGTTCCTTAAAACAGCCGTGGCGCGGCCTTGTACCTATCCCCTTCCCCTCATTGGCATACACGTTTGCCAGCGGTAAGATACGTTAAATTCCGGCTGCCGGGCTGACTGCCATAAAAAAATGACACTTCCCCGCACCGTACTGGTTATCAACCTATTAAAGAGCATAAAAAAACGGAAGCCCATGCGGACTTCCGTGTACTAATTTCCCTGTATAAATACTAAACCCTTTTTTCTTTGATACGCGCTGCTTTACCCTGGCGTTCGCGGAGGTAATACAGTTTCGCCCTTCTCACTTTACCCACCTTGTTCAGCACGATGGAATCGATATTGGGAGAGTAAATAGGGAACAGCCTTTCAACGCCCACGCCGTCGGAGATCTTCCTAACGGTAAAAGAGGCGGTGAAACCGGTGCCCTGGAGCTTTACTACGTCGCCTTTGAAGGATTGGATGCGCTCCTTGTTGCCTTCTACGATCTTATAATTAACGGTAACATTGTCACCGGCTTTGAATTTCGGAAATTGTTTGCTGGCAGTCAACTGCTCGTGAACAAAAGAAATCGCGTTCATCTTTCAATTATTTATAGGACGGCAAAGGTAAGGAACTATCTCCAAATACCAACACCTTTTCCCGGTTTTTAAAAAAATAATGTTCTAATCGTGTTTCAGCAGGTCGGGCCGGCGCTCTTTCGTGCGTTTTACCGCCTCGTCGTGCCGCCATTCCTCTATTTTGCGGTGATCGCCGCTCATCAGCACGGCGGGCACTTTCCAGTCGCGGAAGGTTTCGGGCCGGGTGTATACCGGCGGCGCCAGCAGGTTGTCCTGGAAGGAGTCGAACAACGCGGAGGTTTCGTCGTTCAGCACACCGGGCAGCAGGCGCCCGATGGCGTCCACCAGGATGGCCGCGGGCAGCTCTCCTCCGGAAAGTACAAAGTCGCCGATGGAGATCTCCATCGTAACAAAATGCTCTCTTACCCGTTCGTCGATACCTTTGTAGTGGCCGCAGATGATCAGCAG
>CBINIO010000004.1:0-28505 GCA_966250725.1 uncultured Chitinophaga sp. | reverse complement strand
TACAACCCAATACAGGACTGCACTTTGCAGATTTAACAATTTCTCTCCGTTAACAAATCCATAACGTAAATTTGATTTCTGATTAACTAATTTTCGACCGGATTCAAACTAGCATTTTTTATTAACGGACAAGTATGTATCTCTCGTTTTCTCTCTTTTGGCTGACACAGAAACCTGCTTATTCCATGTAAATAGACATGAACTAATTCTGAAATCTGACTCTTTTAAAACCAGCGAAAAGTGGAGGAAAAAGAACTCATCACAAAATTGCAGGATGGAAACATGGAAGCATTTAACGAGGCCTATCACAGGTACTCGCCGGAGATGCTCACGTTTGCCTACACCTTCCTGAGAGACAAGGAGGATGCGGCGGATACCGTCCAGGATTGTTTTGCATTGCTGCTGAACAAGCCGGGTTTGTGGAAGTCCATCTCCGATCTCCGCTGGTACCTTATGAAAATGGTGCAGAACCAGTGCCTGGGGCTGATCAGGAAAAGAACATCCCACCTGGAGAAGGAAGAAGTATTCTTTTATTACAACAGGTCAGCGGCCACGAATATCGAGCTGCCTGAAGCACTGGCCGCATTCAAACAAAAGGAAGAAGAAGAGCGGATGGAATACCTGCTGGGTTTCCTCACGCATCAGCGTAAAACGGCTTTGCAGCTGGTATACCAGGAAGATCTGACTTATCAGCAGGCAGCGGTAAAAATGGGGATCAGCAAACAAAGCGTAAAAACGCATTTGCGTTATGCAAAGCAGATCCTGAAGTCGAAGCTTGGTTTTATGAGCAGCCTACTGGCGCTTTCTATTTTTATTAGTTAGGCGCTACACCAAAACAGATCCTTACCGCGATTCTGTAGATACTCCCGCTCCGGGATGTTATCGCATGCATCCATTCGTTAAGCATAGAAAACTGACATCCGGCTTATGGCCGGGTGGGGCATTGCATTGCCGTTATTGACTGAATCTCCAGTTTATTTGATATATGTTCCTGTTTCAGGTTACAGGATTTCCATTTTTTGAATTAAACATGAGAATGTTTTAGAAACCACAAAAATGTTATTATGCGAAAGGTCTACTCCCTACTGCGAAAATGCGTAAAATGGCGGGCTGTTCCACTGATCTTTATGGCTGTTCAGTCAAATGCCCTTGCCGCTGCGCAAGACAGTTCCAACGTATCCCTACACTTTACGAATCAACCGATTGAAAACGTATTTATCGCCCTTGAGAAACAAACCGGCTACACCGTATTTTTCTCGGGCAGCACGCTGGATGGCCATTCGCGCGTTTCCGTGAATGTCAGCCAGGTAAGTCTTTCCGACGCACTGGCGGCAGTATTGCGTGGCCGCAACATCACCTGGACGATCAAACATAAAGGCATCGTGCTTTCAAAAAAACCGGCTGCGCCAGAAACACCCGCATCCCAACCCGCTAATGCCGCTGCAAGGGATACTGTTCCGCTGATAGACGTCGCCGGTATGGTGGTAGACCCAAAGGGCAACCCTATCCCGGCCGCTACCGTTTCGATCAAAGGAACATCCAGGGGTCAGGGAACCGACAACCTCGGCCGGTTCAGCTTTACCAAAGTACCTGGCAATGCTATACTTGTGTTTTCGTCGCTGGGTTATAACCCAAAACAGATAAAAATCTCGGGGAGGAATGAAATCAGGGTGGCGCTGGATTCGGCTATCAGGGAGATTCAGGCGGTGGAGGTTGTGTCAACGGGGTACCAGGAAATTCCGAAAGAGCGGGCGACGGGGAGTTTCTTTACACTCGGGAATGAAATGATCACCCGATCAGTCTCCACGAACATACTTGACCGCATCCTTACTGTTACAAACAGTTTAAAAACTGAAAGATTGAATAATGGCATGCCCAATTCAAGCAGCATTAGCATCCGTGGATTCAGTACTATCAACGGCAGTAAAAAACCGTTGATAGTTATAGATGGTTTCCCGTATGAAGAGGACAATCTCTCATCCATGATTAACATCAATAATATTAACCCAAACGACATCGAAAGTATTACCATTCTCCGTGATGCTGCCGCCGCCTCCAACTGGGGCTCTCGATCAGGAAATGGCGTGATTGTCATCACTACTAAAAAAGGGCGATTCAACCAAAAAACACGCCTTCAGTTCAACAGTTCTGTGAATGTTTTCTCGAAACCGGACCTTAGCTACCTTAAAACAATTTCATCAGTAGAGGCGGTTGATTATGAAACAACCGTGTTCAAAAGCGGGCGCTATGATTTATATGATGCTCTTTATCCCAACTTTAGCTATTTCCCTATGGTTTCACCAGCAATTGAAATAATGCTCGCTGGAAAAAGAGGTGACCTTACGCAACAGCAAGTCGATCAACAACTTAACGACTTGAAAAAGCACGACGTTAAGGACGATATTGAAAAATATATGCTTACCAATGAAATCAATCAGCAGTATAACGTCAACGTATCCGGCGGCAGCGAAAAACATAATTTTTACATGTCATTGGGTTATGATAGAAATATGCCCTCCAGCAAAGGGACCAAGTTTACGCGTGTCACCTTCAGAACAGAGAACACATACCGACCTAGCGAAAAATGGGAAATCAGCAACTTCATCTCGTATACAAGCTCCGTTACCAAGGCAAGCACCATAAACTATCAAAACCTGCTGCCTTTAGGCATCTCGGCAGCTGCTCCCTATACATATCTGGCTAACCCCGACAGAAGCGCACGTGCGGTTCCTTATCCATTTGGGGGATTGAGAGAAGCATACCTAGACACTGTAAGATATCCCAATCTTCTGGATTGGCACTACCGCCCGCTTGACGAACAAAAATTCCATAACAGCACGACCAATAACAATAATGTTCGGCTGGGAGGCAACGTCAAATACCGCGTCACACCTTTTCTCAATCTGGACGTACGAGGGCAGTACGACAAAGTTATGGACAACGTCGAATACTTTAAATCAATGGAAAGCTTTGAAACTAGAGATCTGATCAACAAATTTATGTCTGTCGATCCCAATGGTGCAATCAAATATCCGATTCCTTTGGGAGCAATTGTCGATGAAGCCAATTCGACGCAAACTTCTTACAATCTACGAGCCCAAGTATCCGTCAACAAAAACTGGAATATTCACCAGGTAACAGGCTTGGCCGGCTGGGAAATCCGCCAATTAAAATATACACGTAAAGGCCACCGCCAATATGGATTTGATGAAAAAACCGGATTAGTTCCAACCAATATGGACTACAACACCCAATTCCGACTGCGACCGCTGGCCAACAATGGAACAGGTACTGTTCCGAATATCGATAGCTACAACGAAAACCTGTATAGATATGTCAGCTACTATGGAAATGTTGCCTATACACTAAACTCCAAATATACAATAACCGCCAGTGGAAGAATCGATGCGAGCAACCTTTTTGGGGTCAAGGCAAACCAACGGAATACACCGCTTTGGTCTGTCGGAGGCCTTTGGAATATTTCAAATGAAAGCTTCTTTACAAGCAATCAAATATCTAGCCTAAAAGTACGCGCTACTTACGGCTATAACGGCAACATCAATAATCAAGGAACAGCCTATGCAACGGGACGATATAACGAACCTGGAGCATATGGTTTCGGCCTTCACAACTTCCCAGTGGTACGCCTGTTGACGCCGCCTAACCCTGGACTTACCTGGGAGAAAATAAAAATTATAAATCTAGGAGTAGACATTAACCTCTTCAAGGACAGGATAACAGCCAATGGGGAAATCTACTTCAAGAAAGGAATCAACCTTTTTGGACAAATTGTTCCAGAGCCGACTATCGGCATTGGTACTTACCTGGGAAACTATGCGAGCATGGCGGGAAAAGGAATGGACCTTAGCATCAATACAATCAATACAACAGGCCAACTTCAGTGGCGCAGTATTATTCAGTTCAGCTACAATACCGACAAAATCACGGAATACCAACTTCTGGACGAGTCAGTAGCAAGTTACCTTGGTAGCATTGCGCCGGTTAAAGGAAGTCCCGTCGTGAAGATATACAGCTACCCGTCGGCCGGATTGGATTCCAAAAATGGTAATCCCCGCGGATATGTTAACGGAGCGATTCAACCCTTTGACAGCGTCCTGCTTAATGCCCAGCCGGAGGATCTCCGTTATCACGGATCCGCAACCCCCCGCATATTTGGATCCTTTATGAATGTACTCAGCTACAGGTCACTTTCTCTTAGCTTTAACATAACTTATAAATTCAAGTATTTTTTCCGTCGTCCTTCTATTGACTATCGGATGCTGGCAACAAAGTGGGGAGGTCATTCTGATTATAGCAAAAGATGGAAATCTCCCGGTGATGAAAATCATACTTATGTTCCCTCGCAACCTACCTCATTGGATGGTAGGGAAAACTTCTATCGTCTATCCAGCGACTTGGTGGAACGAGGTGATGTAATAAGATTTCAAGACGTGCGGCTATCTTATACCCCAGCTTTCTCCAAAAACCTTAAACTGTCCCAATTTGACTTATCCATTTTTGCATATGTCAATAACATCGGCATACTGTGGAAAGCCAATAAGCAGGGCTTGGACCCCGATTACTCCGGACTGGGGCTTATACCAACACCTAGGAGCTATTCCATGGGCGTAACGCTCAGCCTGTAGCAAATTATTCTACTTCTCATCACGTTTCAACGAAGCAACATGAAATCCTTATCATTACCCATTATACTTATTCTTCTTATATCTGCTGTCCTTTATGGCTGTAGCGAAACCTGGCTTGATGTTAAACCGGATATCAAATTGGCTGTTCCCCAATCTTTGGACGACTTTCAAGGAATGCTGGACGACGCCCTGATAATCAATTTCAGTAGCACCGACCTGGGAGAAATTGCATCCGACGGTCATTACGTAACGGATGAATCTTACGACAAGTATGAAAGCGGCTATAAAAAAGATGCCTATACATGGTCGCATACAGTCCCGCATCTTGCGGCTGTAAACGGCGACTGGTTCGCGGCCTACCAAAGGGTGTTATATTGTAATATTATACTTGACGGGCTTATCAAAATAAACCAAGAAGAGGACCTTATGCGGTTCAACTATATAAAGGGTCAGGCGCTGTTCCATAGAGCTAGTACTTATTTCGAACTCGCGCAGATATATACTCCGCCGTTCGCGCTGAATGATGCCGATAATCCCTTCGGCCTAGTATTAAGAGAAAGCTCCGACGTTACTATACCATCAAGGCGTTCTTCCATCCGGGAAACCTATAACACGATCATCAACGACCTCCGTGAATCCTCCCTGCTGTTGCCGGAAATAACGGAATCCTTGTCCAGACCCAGCAAAGTAGCCTCATATGCTTTGCTTGCCAGAATCTTCCTGTGTCTGCAGGAATATGATAGCGCATTGACATATTCAACGAAAGCGCTGGTGGCAAAACCAACACTTATCGATTTCAACACCCTCTCCCCGGATGAACTTACTATTGGCAGATATAATCCGGAAGTAATTTTTCATAGAGAAATGCAATCATATCAATTCGTATCCATCGAATGTTTTATCGACACCTCATTAGTGAGGTCATATGAACTGAATGATCTGAGGTCCGAGATATATTATAAAGACAACGGAAATTCCATCTACTCATTTAAAGGAACTTATAACAATTCGCCCTATTACCTCTTCTCCGGTCTCGCAACCGATGAGCTATATCTTATCAGAGCGGAATGCTATGCGCGAAAAAACGACTTACCAAAAGCCATGCAAGACCTGAATGCCCTTTTAAACACCCGCTGGAGAAGTAATACCTATACCAATATCTCCACCTCCAGCAAAGAGCAGGCACTGCAAATCATTATTGCAGAAAGAGAAAAAGAACTTATACTCCGTGGACTACGGTGGCTGGATCTCAGGCGGTTAAATAAAGAGGGACGGTTCCTCACCACCGTCACACGAAAAGTTAAAGGAATGACGTATACCCTGGAACCCAACAGCTATAAATACACATTCCCTATACCCGATGACGTACTTGAGAAAACAAAGATTCAACAAAACCCGGAATGGAACTAAACACAATAAAATAAAAATGAAAAAATTATTCGCATTTATACTCATTTTGCACACCCAAATCGTTCTATCGCAAAAAAAAGAATTCCAGATCACCGGAACCATCGATAATATACCGAAAGAATCAAAAATCTATCTCCTGCAAAATACCGATTTCGGCTATGCGGACACGCTGACGATTGGTAACGTTAAAGCAAATCAATTCGAACTATCGGGTTCTCGCTCCTATAACCCTCAACTTGTATTTCTGAAAATAGTTCCGCCAGATAACCCGGATATTGACGCCGCATTACCTCTAACGTTGCTTATCGATACAGCGACTATAAAAATAACTGGCGATTTTAAGCTATGGCCGGAAGTAAGCATTTCTGGTTCTAAATCTACTGACGATTACAACCATTTCATTGCGCACAATAAAATAAAATACAAGGAATATCTTAACGCTATCAAGCAAAATACAAATGATACCGCTCATACAAGAAAAGCGCTGGACCTGTATAGGAATTTCTTAATTTCCTACTTTCAGTCCCACCCCGCTTCACTCTCTACCCCGCTACTATTGTTAAATGCAAAAATCATTGATAGCAAAACAAAAGAAAACATATATAAAAAATTCCCGTCTGATGTCGCGAGCAGTTTTTACGGCCTTGAGCTAAAGAAAAGAATAGCTCAAAGTAAGATCAACGAAGAAATGGCGATTGGCCAGCTCCTTCCCCATTTTACACTTGATGATGAAAGCGGCAAAAAAAAGGATATTGAGTCCATTATATTAGGATACAGTTATACCTTGATAGACTTCTGGGCATACTGGTGTGTACCATGTAGAGATGAAATACCCAATCTAAAAGAACTTTACGCACAATATAGCAACCGCGGGTTCAATATTGTTAGCATATCGATCGATCCCAATAAAAAAGAATGGCTGAAAGCACTTGAAAGAGAAAAAATGCCATGGCCCAACTTTATTCAGAATGAAAACATCTCAAAACACCTATTTGGCGTAGACGCAATTCCCAGCTATCTATTGGTCGATAAAAACAGAAAAATTATAAGCCTTGACATCAGTGTGATAGGAAAGCAGAAAAATGAAAAAATAATCATAAACGGCAAAAAAAAGAGTCTCAGCGGCAGCGACCTAAAAGAAGTCCTTTCGCATCTATACGAGCAATAATAATCACATATCTTATCCTAATATAGCATCATGACAAAATTTGCCTTCGTTGTATTACTTATCGCAGTTCTGCCTTGTTCTCGGCCTTGCACCGCACAACAGGTTGTCAAATCAACTAAAGTTAACGATCCCGCGCCAGACATCACCTTCAATACTGTCGTCAATCATTCAAAAAAATCAATTTCATTGAAAGAATATCGGGGGAAGCTGCTCATCCTGGACATATGGAACAAATGGTGCTCTCCCTGTATCGAATCCTTTCCAAAAATGGAAGACATTGAACGCTCGTTTCCCGGAAAAGTGAAAGTGGTGTTGGTAACAGAAAATACCCTGGCCGAATTTCAACAGCTAAAGCCAAAATCTCGGATCATCAGAGAAACAAAGCTGCCCTTTGTATTGGAAGATACATTGATAAAAAAATATTTCCCTCATCAGGGCGTTCCCTTGCACATCTGGATAGACTCTGCAGGAATCGTAAAGGCGGTGACCAACGGATATAACACTACAAAAGAGCGAATAAAGGAATACTTCAGTTCCGGCACCGTCAATTTTTCGATGAGAGACCGAGACATTCTCGATTTTGATGTGAACCAGTCATTGCTCACAGAAGGGAATGGAAGGCAGCTTCCTTCCCTGCAACAGTACTCCTTATTATTTGGCGCCCTCCCACACTACAAGTTTACAACTTTCGTCTTTTGTAAAGACCCAACATCAGGAAAAAGAAATGGATTTCGGCTGATCAATGAAAACCTGATGCTCTTTCTGCAGCTTGCCTATCCAAAGTATACTGAACAAACTATTATTCTTGATTTCCCCAATTCAAGCGAATTTATACGGCCCGTCGACGAGAACAAGTTGAATGATTTTGATTTAAAATATCAATTCTGTTACGAATCGAGGGTGCCCGAACGCTACTTTGATTCCATACATGTTTTCCGGAAAATATTACAAGAAGACATCCTGCGATTTTTCAACCTCTCTGCCGCAGAAGAAGTAAGGGAAACATACACTTATCGACTCATCAATACTGGGAGTGCCAAAAAACTAACCGCCCCACACAGTTCAGAGCAGGAAAACATCGAAGAAAGTAAATATGGCATAGAGATAAAGAAAAAAAACATCCAGTACTTAATAAACTTTCTCGCCAAACTCCTTGATACTGCAAAAAACAAACAGGTTATACTTAGAGATGAAAGCAAGCTGACAGATATCAATATTCATTTGAACATAAGCTCTCCGTCTTTGACCGACATAAACAGAGAACTGTCGAAATATGGGCTCAAGGTTATTCGACGACTAGAAAAAGTAAATTTCCTTGTATTCAGGAAAAAAAATAGCTAATTGTGCACAACATACCTTAAAAGTTTTTTCTTAGAGCGTCATCCTCATAAAATTTCAAGCTTCACGTTGTAATTCGTGGACGAAAATTTCGCCATATGGAATGTTGCCATAAATGCAGATCAATATTTTACATGGCACCACATAAAAGTGGTGCCATGTAAAAATGTCTCCCGATTAGGGTTTAAAGAACAGTTCATCAACTTCATACCTTCTGAGTCCTTCGCCCAGATTGATCTCGGGTGCAAGCGGATTTGCTGTTTCAATTACCTTCGCACAGCAGAACTTGATTGTGCTCTTACAAGCAACGGCCGGATCTACATCAAGGCCTACGCTAGATACATATGGATTATTACTTTTCGCAGTCTGGGCCTGAGCAGCGGTCAGAGCGTCAGACAAGTTTGCGAATTGGCCAAGGCCGTCGGTAATTTGCATAGTAACATAACATTTAGTGATAGCTCTTTTACCGATTTCACTTGCCTTTGTTACGACGGTGACTCCTACTGCAAGAATAGCAATTACCACTGCAAAGCTTAATTTAAGGTTACGCATGATTTTGTTTTTTTAATGTTAACTATAAAGGTTTCGGAGCTGTTTTAGCAAGACAGCCAACTTGTTGTTGCAACAAAAGGTTTTCAAACACTATATAAACTAGTCGAATTATTTGCAGAAAGCTGGCATACTTCGCCCTAATAGGGATAGAAATTTGGTTACTTTACTTATATAAATTGCCGATAAAAACTATTCCGTTAATCTTTTTCTCAGTCTTTTATCAAAAATGTATGAAATTATTCCAATAGCAGAAACTATCGTAAGCGATATATTTAAGTACAGATGCTGATCCCAACTGAGAGAGGAAAGTACCCCACCACAGCTACACGGCAATGTTTTTGTATAGTTCAGTATAAAATAAACATATCCGGTAAACAGAAGCATTAATATAAATGAGGCAATCAATCCTTTCAACCGATGCTTTCTCCTGATCAGCAACATTGCCACTGACAGCTCTAAAATCGGAATACCAAATGTCATTAAACCAGCATATTTGCTAAAGTAAATAGATTGGCTTAACTGATATCTGAAATCATAATATTCAATCAACTTTGATATTCCGGTATAGATCCACAAAACAATCAACACGCCAGTCATAACTTCTATCGCCCAATATAATAGTGTCTGCTTCGCGGAGTGTGAATATTTTAATATCGATCTCATCTTTATATATTTAACTTATAAGAATTACATTGTTAGTCTTTACAAAAGACTACCTCCACCTTGTATCTCTTCAGCCCTTCCCCAAGGTCAATTAAAGGCGCTATTAAGTCAGCGGTTTCTGTCAGTTTCGCACAGGAAAACCTGGCTAACCCTAAACATGCCTCCGAAGGAATTGGCTTTGAAACACTCACTACATATGGCTTATCGGCCATCCTATTCGTACTCTCGGCGCAGGTTAATGCATCGGTAATAACTACCTGTGAACCTCCTTTTGTAACGACAATTGTCGAATAACAAAGTGTTATTGGTTTATTATCCGAAAAGATTGCCACTGCTTTGGAATTAACTGCAAAAAGAAAAGTCAGAACGGCAGTTATAGGCATTACATGCACTTTCATATTACACTATTTTTACCCACTGAAATTGGTGTTTTGCTCCGTTTTCTAAAATTAAATACCAATACCGCAATAGGTATGCAGTGAGAAAAAAGGTGGTTAAAAATATTCAAACCCTTTAGACAGTTCCTTGATCAAACCACATATAAAATAAATTTTTGCATATTGCTGCATGCTCAAATAAGCTTTCACCAGCAGAGTGCTCATGCTATTATACCGAACCATATAGTCAGCTATTTACTTCATACCCCTACCGGAATGCTTGCAATTTTTTGAATAGCGCGTAAAAAATATAGGCAAACGAGCATTTCGAATAGTGGCCTGGTTGGAAAACCCGCCGCTAATATTTAGATTTTCTGTAAGAGCGGTTTCAAGATGAAGCCCATCTTTAAATACCTTTCGCAAACGAGTGTAGATTATGTCAATCAATTAAAAGCCTGCTGTCCTTCCTGCCAAGGACTTGCACGTGGCATACGAACCGTTTCTTCATACCCGAAGCTTTCCTTTGCAATTCCCCCGCCTTGTTCCGCCACTACTCCCCAAAAAACTCATGCATAAACAACATCTGGTACAACACCGCATTACTCCAGTAATTCCAGTTATGCGCACCCGGCCGCGTCACAAAATCGTGCGGGATATTCCGGTACAGCAGCTGCTCGTGCAAATTGAGGTTCACCTTATAGAAAAAATCCTCCGTGCCGCAATCTATCATCAACGCAAGACTTTTGGAAGTTAACAGGTGCAGCTGATTGATAACGGTATGCGACTCCCAACGTGCAGGTTCCTGCGCGTAAGTGCCGAGGCGTTTCGCCATGTCCCAGTTATTGGGGAAGGGCCGGATATCTACGCCGCCGCTCATGCTGCCGGCCGCGCCAAATACGTCCTGGTGACGGATGGCGAGGTACAGCGCGCCGTGGCCGCCCATGCTCAGGCCGGTAATGCCGCGGCCTTTTCGGTCGCGGATGGTTTTATAATGTTCGTCTATCCAGCTCACGAGCTCTTTGGACACGTAGGTTTCATACCGGAAGGAAGGGTCTGCCGGGCTGTCCCAATACCAGCTGCCGACGCCGCCGTCAGGACAAACGATCAGCATGTTGAATTGATCGGCCTGTTGTTGTACGGCGTTTACTTTTTTAACCCAGTCCGTATAATTGCCGCCGTAGCCATGCAGCAGGTATACTACGGGCAGGGCTTTGCTGCCGTCGTAGCCCGCCGGTTTGATCACTACGGCTTTGATGGTCTTTTTCATGGCCTGGCTATAGGTGTTGACGGTGTCGACGGTGGCGGCGAATGTTGCCTGCGCCTGCAGGATAAAAAACATCGCCAGTAAACGGAACGTGTTTTTCCGGAATTTTTTCATGACGGGATTTTAATTGTTCTGCCGGACAAGATACATAAATCGGGTTACCGCTGCAATGGGGTTCCTGCCGGGATCTTGCCGTCACGTTTCACCGAGAAATTGTGCCTTGTATGCATATCGATTTTTTGCACGAAAAGGGCATGTGCGCTTGTGTTGACAGCGGTAGAGATATTCGCAGGAAACCACCCGTCCCGCGCCTACGCTGATCGTGAAGCAAAAGTTGAAGTATTGATGGAGGAAGTTATGGCCAGACAAAAATTTCCCTGTCAGCACGCTCATTCGCATGCTGGCGGAGACCATCGCGATTGCGGTGAAATAAAAAAGCAGGACAGCGGTTTTACTGTCCTGCTTCAATATTGTTGCCGAAAAAATTACTTCGCCGGCGTGATCACGATTTTCCTGAACTCGATCGGGCCATGATCGCCCTGGATGTAGATCGGGCCGGGCTCGCCTTCGTTGCAATCCAGCGCGCCGCCGGTAATGCCGGGGATCTCCTGGTTGCTGATCACGGTTTTACCGTTCACCACTACCGTCACCATACGGCCGATCAGTGTGATGTCGTAGCGCTGCCATTGGTCGGGGCCCAGCGCGTTGATCTCGCTCGGCGCGAGGAAACCGTAAATGCCGCTGAACAGCACGCTGTTGGGATGCGCGTCTTTCGGACTGTCCTCTATCTGCACTTCGTAACGGCCTCTCAGGTATACGCCGCTGTTGCTGCCTTTATGATATTTGAATTCCACATGCAGCTTGAAGTCGGTGAACGTTTGCTCGGAAACGAGGTTCATGCCTGATTTCGCGCTGGTCAGGATGCCGTTCTTCACTTCCCATTGATTGTTGGGCTTGATCTTCCAGCCGGTGAGGTCTTTGCCGTTGAACAGCTGGATGGGTTTGCCCCACTTCGGCGCGGCCGTTCTTTTCAGGTACGGCGCCCTTACGCCTTTGTAGTTGAATTTTTTGCCGTTGCTGGTGGTGATCGTTCCCTGGATGCCTTCGGCGGTCAGCTCGCCTTCGATCACAAAATCCTGGTCGCCGCTTTCCCATTGCGGGGGAATGGTGAAGCTGAACTTACCGTTGTTGAATTTTACTTCGGCCACGGGGCGGGCGCTGCCGGAAGTGCCTACAAAATAGCCTACCAGCGTGCGGGTGCCTGATAATTTTACTTCCAGCCAGGAAGGCGCGGGTTTGCCGTTCTCGTCAACGGTAATGTCCCAACGGCCGATCAGGTCTTTGGGTTCTGCGGGTTGAGCGGTGCTTGTCGTCATATCCGTAACGGGTGTTAATGCAGCATTTGCCGTCCCCATCATCACCAGGCAGCTCATGCCCAATACAAGAAATTTTTTATACATATGATTTGATATTTTCTGCAATACCCGGACAAGATAAACCATCCTCCGCATCATTGCAAAAAAACCGCGGACTCACTTCGCCAGCAATCTTTTGATCGCATCGGTGAGTATCTTCTCTACTTCCGGCTTTACGGCGGATGCCTGCCCGGTCTCATAACCTCCTTCGCCGTATGCTTCGGCCGTGCCGATATACCCGGGGCCGTAATCGCCGTAAGCGGCCACGGCTACAAAAAGATCGGGGCGGGCGGCTTTGGCGGCCAGCTGGTATTCGATAAAACATTCGCCGGGCAAATGCACGATGCGCGCTTTGCCGATGCCCAGACTGCTCAGCCGGATCTTTTTCCCTTCTTTCGACCTTTCCAGGAACACCACTTTCGACGCGTTGTTCGCTACAAAAGTGCGCGTTTCCTTATGCAGCAGCTCCCCGAGCGTTTCCAGGCTTTCCTTTGGCGGCAGCGCAACCGGCACGGTACGCCAGGTGATGTCGGAAGAAGAGATTTTCTGTTTCACGGTCTGCCGCCATGCGCGCGCCATCCCGTCGGCGAGGCGTTCGGCGAGTATCAGCCGGTTCTCGTGCGATCCGTCGTTGTATTTGCCTGCGGTGATGTTTCCGCCCGCGCCGTTGAAATGCAAATGCAGCGCATCGGGCACAGCCAGCTGCCGGAAAAACCGCGCCACGCCCGGAACATCGGGGTTGGCAACTCCGGTGCGGTAATAGCTTTGCGGATGCGTGGCATAATAGCTGAGCACCGCCAGCGGCTGATCGTTGTTCCAGAAGCTGATGAGCGATACCATCGGGTCTATCAGTCCTTCGGGATAATTCCTGATCTTCTCGCTTCTGGTGGCGGAAGTCCTGGTCGCGATCACTTTTCCGGAATCGCCTACGATGCGGCGGTTGGATGCGACCTTAAACACTTCCGCCTGCCCCAGTCCGATATGCGTCACCGGTTTCGCCTGCTGCATCGCAAGCGGCACGGCTTCGCGAAGACGGCGGATCACCTCCCGCGCAAAAGTGCCTTCGAACCCGATGGGGTCCATGCCTTCTTTTTTCAGCCACCGCTCGGCGCCAAAATCACAAACGGGCGCATCGTGCTGATGCAGCGCATGCAGCGCCACGCGGTCTGCCGTAGTGCCCGCGGCTTCCGCCAGGGCGTTGCAGAATGCGTCATAACCGTCGTTCGCAATGCCGATCCAGTCGATGGCGCATAGCACGATCGGCTTGCCTGCGCCGGTGATCACGATGCCTTTGGCGCGGAGGCTCTGGTCCCAGCTGTTGAGCATTTTATCGTACACCAGCCAGGTGCCGGGCGGTGGCGTGGCGTCCACGTCAAAGCGGGATATTTTTAGCGTGTCGCCGGTCGCGGCCTGTGAAACGCGCGGCAGCAGCGCCGTTGCGAGAATGATGCAGATGATGCCGATGGTCTTTTTCATATCGATGCGAGCTTGTGCCTGTTTTCGTAAACTTTCATGATGGCGTTGATGATATCGTCCATATCGTCCGTGCCGGCTATCAGCGGGCCCGAGCCGGGCAGCACGATCATTTCCGCGCACACTTGGTCGCAGCCGGGCATATGCGCGGCGGCTTCGCGGTATGTTTGTAATCTTGACGCGGGAAAAAAATCCTTGTATTCGTCCAGCTCCAGTATATGACCGATCCAGGATTCGCGGTGCAGGCCGTTGGGGATGTACGGGCTCAGCCTGATACCTTCTGCTGCCATGGCTTTCAGGAACTGCTGGCGGCTGGCGTTGTTGAAATGTTCTTTTTTGTAGGACATGGCGTAGTTGTACAACCCGCCGCTTTCGGTGCCTTCGTACCGTTTCTGCGGAAGGAGGCCGGGAAAGCCTTTCAGCTTTGAATTGAGATACGCCGCGTTTTTGTTGCGCAGCAGGAAGCGGTCGGTAGCCGTTGGCAATTGCCCGACCAGGATGGCGGCCTCAAACTCGTTCATCCTGTTCTTTGGCCCGATGGTCACGTGTTTGCCCTTGCGGTTGGTGCCGTGGTTGTGAACGGTGTAACACCGGTCCATGAGCTGGGCGTCGCTGCAAACGATGGCCCCGCCTTCGCCGCAGGCGATAGACTTGCTGGCCTGGAAGCTGAAGCAGCCGAGATCGCCGATAGTGCCCAGCGCCTTGCCGCGGTACCTGGCGAGCGCGCCCTGGCATGCGTCTTCGATCACTTTTAAACCGTGCTTTTTTGCGATCGCCATGATCCTGTCCATATCGGCGGGCAAACCCATAATATGTACGGGCATGATGGCTTTTGTGCGCGGCGTGATCTTCCGCTCCACATCGGCCGGGTCAAGCTGGTAGGAATCCGGATCGAGATCGGCGAGCACGGGCAATGCCCTGCTGGTAAGAATGGCGGACACGGTGCCAAAATCGGTGTAAGGCGAAGTGATCACTTCGTCCCCCGGCCCGATGCCCAGCGCTTCCACGCAAATCGCCAGCGCCTGCGTGCCGGAGCCGGTACCCAAACAATATCCCGCGCCCGTCATGGCGGCAAACTGTTTTTCAAAAGTAGCCACCGCGCCGTTCACCGGTGATTGTATCCTGCTCCAGATGCCGCTTTTGGTGGTCTTCACCACTTCTTCGATCATACGTTCGTCCACATGCGGCCATTTGGGCCATTTTTTGGAAGCGGGCCTTACCGGCGCTCCGCCCAATGCCGCCAGCACGCCTGCGTTCCGCGAAGATACGGCCGGGAATGCCTGCAAGGCAGGCGCGATCATGCCGGCAACGGATGCAGCGGCGAGCGTCCCGATGAACTGGCGGCGCGCGATGTCTTTACGGGTCATACGATAGCTTGTAAAGTGATCCTTCCACACAACCGGTAACGTTACCGGGCAAATCGTCCAAAAGAGCGGGGATACCCGCCCGCACACTCAATAATTATAAAAACTATAATTCTCCCGCGTAATAATATCGATCGGCATAAACGTCACTTTCTTCACCGGGAAAGAGACCGCCAGGTGCTGGTACAACGTCATCACTCCCTTGTACGCCTGCTCCAGCGGCTTCTGGCAGATCAAAAAATCGATCACGCCCTTTTCGATATACTCGATGTTCTCGTTCACAAAATCGTAGCCCATCAATATCACCTTCCTGTCCAGCTTTTCCACGAAGGCCGCCACGTTGGACACGCGGGAGTTGGTCACGAACACCACCCTGATATTGGGATGATCTTTGAACATGGCCGCCATTACCTTTTCGATGGACTTCGGATCGGTCTTATTGATGTTGATCTTTAATATCTGGTTGTCCCAGCGGTGCGTTCTGAAATAATTCCTGAACCCTTCTTCCTTTTTGAGCAGGTGATGCTGATCATCCAGCTCCTTGGAAATATTCACGATCAGGATGCTGTCGTCCTTTTCCACGAGGTAGCTGATAAGATGCGCCGCCAGGCTGCCGCTGGCGTTCTGGTTCGGCCCGATGTACGCCAGGCTGTTTTCGCCGGGCAGGTCGGAATCCATCAGCACGTAAGGGATGCCCAGCTTCTGGCATTTCTGCACGAACAAAACCGATTCATCCATAAACGCGGGCGCGAACAGCAGCCCGTCCGGCCGGGATTTCAGCAGCAGCGCGGCCTGTTGCTGGAACGAGCTGACCGATTCCTGGTCGTAAAAAAATTTCTCCACCGTAGCGCCGTACTGGCTGATCTCCGCGGACGCCATCTCGATGCCTTTAAGCGGCCCTTCCCAGAAGCTGGTCTCTTTTGACCGTACCGGGATGAGCGTGGCGATCCTGAACTGTTTCGCAAGGCTCAGGCGGCGCGCGTGGATATTGGGCTGGTAATTCAATTCCTTGATGATCTTCAGCACCTTTTCCTTCGTATCCGGCGCCAGTCCCGGCCGGTCGTGGATCACACGGTCCACCGTCGCGATGGACACGCCGGCCCTTCTCGCTATTTCCTTGATCCCCGACAGTCGTTGCTCTTTCTTTTCGTTATTGGATGATTTCATGGCATTTTGTTGCGGACAATGGTCCCGCCCCGAAAATAGGAAAAAATATCCCGGGAAGCCATACCTACAGCTTCAGGAACTGCCGGGCGTTCACATGCCGGAACAGCTCGCGGTCTTCTTCCGTGGCTTCTTCTTTCCGCAGCGATTCGATCCGCAGCAGGCCGGTGTAATAATCGAGCACCGGGAAGTGCGTGCCAAAAGCGAACCTGTTCTTCCCGAACCGTTTTACGTAATTCGCGAAATGCGTAATGTAGCGGCCGGAAGTATCCATCAGCACCTGCCCGTTCTTGATGGTGTCCTCGTCTTCTTTTGAAAGCGCCATGTTGGTGCCCAGGTTCAGCAGCATGAACTTCGCGTCGGGCACGGCGCGCAGCAGCGGCAGGTAATTTTTCAGCGGCCATTCCGTCGCAAGGTCCATCCAGGAACGCTGCCGGCTGTCCACGATCCGCATGGTGAGCGCCACCGCCACATCCACGTCCCTCGCCATTTTCACCAGCTCCACCAGGTTAGGGTCGTCGATGGCGTAATCATGGTAAGCGGGAAAAACGCGGATGCCTTTCATGCCATAGTTTTTCACACAGGTATAAAAATCATCCTTCCAGCCGGCGTAAATGGGATTGATGATGCCGAAGGGGAGAAAACGGTCGTTGAACGCTCTTTTGGAACGCACCTCTTCATACAGCTCGTCGTTCGCGGACTGCGTGTTCTTGTAAAAAACGCCGTGCAGGCTGGCGATCACGGAAATGTCCGTGCCGTATTCCTTCATTCTTGCCAGCAGGCCTTCGCAGGTATTGTTTTGCAGCTGCTTGAACGGCCAGTGGCCGGTGTAAGCATTAATATCAATCAACATGACGGCCTCCTTTCTTCAGAATGTTATTATAATTGTCAAAGAATATTTTTCGTTTATCCTCCTCCGTTAGCCGCGCGTCCATGAGCTTGCCGACGGATTGATAATACATGTTGTCCGAGCCGAACAGCACTCTTTCCACGCCTAATATTTTCACGGCGAACTCCACCATATTGTTCTCATTGTTGCTGCCGGAAACATCCACGTATACGTTCGGGAAGCCGCGGAGCGCCTTGCAGGCGTATTCCCAGTCGGGCCCGCCGCCGGTATGCGCGTATTGCAGCATGGCTTCGGGGTAACGCGTGGCGGCGATAATAAAATCTTCCGGCCGCGATGCCATCGGCTTGATTTGCTGGTCATACTTCATGCGGTAACCCGCAATGCCCAGCGACGCTTCGGCGTGCATAAGAATGATCATCTTCAGCTCGATGGCCTTTTCGATGATGGGATAAAACAGCGGGTCGCTGATCTTCACCTGGTAATACACTTTGATGCCGGTCATGCCTTCGCCGGTGCAGCGTTTGATCTCTTCCAGCGATTCTTTCGGGAACTGCGGGTTGAGCGTGAGCATGCCCGACAGCCTGTCCGGATAACGTTTCATCGCTTTCAGGATCACGTCGTTGCAGGCCCGGAAATCTTCCGGCCTCCCCGGCCCGCGCGTAACGGGTTTGGAGAGGAACATGCGCTCGATACCGAGCCGTTCCGCAAAATCCACGTTCACTTCCGGCGGGTCGTTGGACAGGCCGAGATGCACATGCGCGTCCAGCTTGCGGTAGCTCATCATTTTTTTGATGCGCGCTGCGGCATCGCTCCCGATGCCCATAGGCGCACTGGCGGCGCTTTCCGCGTACGCCGGCATATCGTTACCGCTCCCCGCGGGCGTTTCCGCGGCCTGCAGCAGCTCGCTTCCCAAAAGAATGCCGGAAGCGGAACCGGCGATGTTCCTGACAAAATTCCTTCTGTTCATACGTTGTGTTTATCAGGGGGTAATGGTAAGCTCCAGCTGCCGCACTACCGTTTTTTCCCCGTCGATGTTATGGTTTTTCGCTACGAAATATACGTTGTATTTGCCGGGCGTTTTGTAGGTATAAGTGTAGTCGTCCAGCGCGTCGAGATTCATGCCTTTGATGGAAATGGACTTGTCCGGCCCGAGGTCCACCTTGCCTTCCACGATGGGTTTGGAGATCACCCAGGTTTCGGTTTCGGGATCGTTGTACGGGCTGTCCGGATCGTACGGCACAAAAACGGGCACGCGCGCCGTAGGCTGGTATACCGCGCTGTTGGGGTCGTAGATCGGGTTCTGCGGATCGTAGATGGAATAGTCCGGGTTGTAGATGGAATCCAGCGGGTCTTTGTACACATTCCCCGCCAGCGAAATTCGTGTAGCCGATATCGTGGTGAGCGAGGGCGCGTCTTCCGGGTATTGGTTGATCGTCCTGAAACCCGCGTTTTCCTGGTCGGTGAGCAGCAGCTCCTTCCCGCCGAGCGTTTCGGCCTTGCTGCGCACGGCAAGACTTTGTATCCACCATAGTCTCGCAAGACCGTTCGCCGCCTGTGGTTTGGTAATGTATTTAAACCCGATGAAAAGCGGTTTGCCGTCCGCCAGCCAGCCGCTCACGTCCAGCTTGCCGGAGGCCACGTTGGTGGCCGCGGTGGCGAGCGTGAAGCTGCCGGTCACTTCCGTCCATGCGGCGGCCTTTACGCTGGCGAGGTCGCTGCCGCCGTTGTAGTTGTTGGACAGCCAGATGCTGACCTGTCCCGTTTGCGTGCCGGTGCCTGCCAGCTGCGAGAAAAAATCCAGCGTGGCGCCCTGGCCAGCGAGATCGACCGTGCGGCCGTCTTTAAAGGCATAATCGTTGTACACTTCACCGGAATAAAAAGATACGTTGGTCTGTTCGCCGGAAAAGGTGAACACTACCGGCTCGTTCACTTTGAAAGTGGTTTTTTCGACCTTCACTTCCAGCGTCGGCCCTTCCAGCTCGCCCAGCTTTTTCGAGCAGGCGCTTATTATCAGCGCACCGCATATCAGCATGATGATCTTGTTCTGCATGACAAATTCGTTTTAATGTTTTACCATCCGGGGTTCTGCACCATTTTGTTGTTCGTGATCATTTCCGAGCTGGGAATGGGCAGCAGCATATGTTTTGGCGATTCCATATTGGCGTAGTAGCTGATGAACACCGAGCCGGGGATGTCCGTGGTCATGATCGCCGCCATGTCCTGGTTCACCTGGCCGTATATATCCCAGCGCACCAGGTCCGCCCGGCGCAGGTTCTCGAAATTGAACTCGCGCAGCCTTTCATCCTGTATGAACCGCCGGAACGCTTCCTTCGACGCGGTGTGTTCGGCTTTTACATCGGCGTCCGCCGGCGTGAAAATTTCCGCCGTAGCCTGCGCGCCGCTGCCGTCGCCGCCGCTGAGGGTAATGGTGGGCGCGGACGTATAACTTCCCGCCAGCGAATACGCAACGCCGCTCGGGTCGCGGTCGAGCTCGATGCCGCTTACCGCGCCTTCGGTGACGATCGCCTTTGCGGAAGCGCCACCGTCGCCGGAAATGATCACTTCGGGCGCCACGGTGTAACCGCTGCCGCCGCTGGTGACGGTGATGCTTTTAATGCCGGTGGACCAGCGTTTGCGGCGTATCTCATTCATGATGTCCGCCGCTTCCGGCAGGGGGCCTTTTATTTCGTTCAAGGCTTCGGCGTACATCATCAGCACGTCCGTATACCGCAGCAGCGGCACATTGATGGGCGAGCGGGTCGCCATTTTCGGGATAAGCGTTTCATATTCCCTTCTGAATTTTCCCGGCGAGCGCGTGTATTTCGTGGCCTCCGACGTGATCTCGCCGATAAGCGTTTTGGCGCCGTTGGGCGCGGGTAGCACCGCGTAGTTAAAATGCGGGATGCACCAGTACTTGCGCAGGTCGCCGGGCTCGTAACTGTTGTACAGCTTCGCCGTCCAGCTCATATAAGCGTCCGACCGCCCCGTGTTGGTGTTTTTTGTCGCGATGCCGTTGATCCAGCCGTTGCGGCCGGTTTCGGTATAGGGCTCGCTGCCGTTGCCGATAAATTCGATCTCCCAGATGCTTTCCTTGATGTCGTACTTCTCCTGCGCGATGGTGATAAAAATACCGGGGAAGCTGGGGTTCAGCGCATGGCCCGAAGCCGCGTCCTGCATGATCTTGTCCCCCCATTTGATCACCTCCGCATAACGCGCGGTTTCTTTCAGCGGGTAACCGGCCATGTAAAGGTTCACTCTCATCAAAATGCCGCGCACCGCGGATTTGGACACCCTTCCACCAAAACCCAACACGGAAATATCCTGCACCAGCCCTTCCGCTTCGGTCATGTCCTGCAATATCTGATCGTAGGTCTCCTTTACCGTCGCCCGCTGGATATGCACGTCCACGGCGGATTTGCTGGAAGCAAGCTTGAGCGGCACGCCGCCAAAGTTCTGCACCAGCAGGAAATAAAGATACCCGCGCAGGAACAGCGCTTCACCTTTCACGACTTTTCTTTTTTCCTCCGGGATGGAGGCGTTGTTGTCCACGTTCTCCAGCAGCAGGTTCGCGCGGTTCACGCCGTTGTACAGCTCCCGCCAGAAAGCGGTCACATAACCGTCGCCAGGCGAATGGTTCAGCCTGAACGCGCCGGTGGCGATGCTGCTGCGGTTCATAAAACCTTCGTCCGCCGACCAGCCGAGCAGGTACAGCGCATTGTTGCCGTAGATGGAATTGGAGCCCAGCGTATGATATACCGATGTAAGCGCAAAATCAAGCTCCTCGGCGGTTTGATAATAGTTTCCGGGAAAGAGCGCGTCCTCCGGCTTGGTATCGAGGAAGTCTTTGCATCCCGGGAAGAATATGATAAAACCCAGCAAAATGAAATATCTGATTTTCATGCCTGAAGATTTTAAACGATTAGAAATTTGCCTTCAGCCCGAAGGTGATGGTCCTCGCCTGCGGGTACGCGGAATAGTCGTAGCCGGGCGTGAGAATGTTGCCGCGGGTGGACACTTCGGGGTCCAGCCCGGTGTATTTCGTCCAGGTGAAAATATTCTGCATCGCTACATTCAGCGAAAGATTGGTCATGTACGCCTTTTTCAGCAGGCGCGACGGCAGCGCATAGTCGAGCGACATGGTTTTCAGGCGCAGGTACGATCCGTCTTCCAGGTATTTCGAGGAATGATAACCGATCACGCCTTCGCCGCCGGCCCTGAAATGTTCGTTGGTCTGGTTCTCGGGCGTCCAGCGGTTGGCGTAGCTTGCAAACTGGTTCATGTTGCGGCGCCCGTTCGTATTGCCTTCAAAAGTGATGCGGTTCGCGTTGTAAATATCCGCGCCGTACGACCATTGAAAAAATACGTTCAGGCTGAAACCCTTGTAGCGGAAGTTGTTCACAAAACCGCCCGTGTGAATGGGCTGGCCCCTCCCGATGATCGTTTTGTCGTCCGCGTTCACATTCCCGTCGCCGTTGAGGTCGCGGTATTTTACGTCGCCGGGGCGGATGGTGTTGCGCGGCCGGCCGTTGGCGGGCACTTCGGGCTTCAGCACGTATACGTCAGGCGCGGGGCTGTTAAAATCTTCGTACTGGTAATTGCCTTCCCACACATACCCCACGATCATGCCGGAAGGTTTGCCGATCTCCGAAGTATACAGGTAATCGCTGTAGTTCACGTCCGTGCTCACCGCATTGTCCAAAGACCGCTGGCCTTCTGTAAGGGCAAGCACTTTGTTTTTGTTGAAAGTGATATTGACGCTGCTTTCCCAGCTAAAATCCTTTGCAGTGATCACGCTGGCGCTCAGCGTCAGCTCCAGCCCCTTGTTCTCTATTTTGCCGATGTTCTTGTACGCCGAGCCAAAGCCGCTCGTGGGCGGCAATTGCGCGTTCAGCAGCAGGTCGTCGGTAGTGCGCTTGTACACGTCCGCCGTAAACTCGATGCGGTTGTTGAGCAGGCCCAGCTCGTACCCGATGTCGGTGGAAATGGTGCGTTCCCAGGTGAGGTCTACGTTGCCGAGATTGGACTGGTACACCATCAGCAGCGGCGTGGCATTGTGAAAAGAATAGCCGTCGATATTGGTCGTGAGCGCGGAGATATAGCTGAAATCGCCCACGCGGTCGTTGCCCACGATGCCAAAGCTTCCCCTCAGCTTGGAATTGCTGATCAAACGCTGACCGCCGAAGAATTTTTCATTGTGCATGTTCCAGGCCACGGCCGCGCCGGGAAAGTATCCCCAGCGGTTGCCGGGCGCGAACTTCGAGGAGCCGTCGGCGCGGAACGTAAGCGTCAGCATATACCGCGAATCATAATTATAATCCAGCCTGCCGCCGTATGACTGCCGCGAATTGAGCGAGCGCGTCGAAACGGGGTCCGTCGCGATGCCGTCGTTCAGACCGGCGATGCCGAGCTTTTCGTTGGGCAGCAGGCGGGCGGAATAGCCGTCGGATATCATCCTGTTTTTCTGGAAAGTGAGCAGCCCCAGCGCGGTGAGCGTATGTTTCTGGCGGAAGGTTTTTGTGTAGGTCAGCGTGTTCTCGTTAGACCAGCTGCTGGTTTGGGTGTGACGGATGGAGCCGTTCACGCCGTCGGGGTTGTTGGGGTTCGTGGGGCTGCCTTTGGTGGTTTTGGAGTTGAAGAACCTGTCATACTGGAACTGGTTCCTTCTCACGCCGCCGCTCACCTTCAGCACGAGACCGCCGATGATGTCGATGCTCACATTGCCGAGCCCTTCGAATTGTTTGTTGTAATTGTATTGATACTGGTTCTCCAGGTCAATCACGGGATTGATGCGGAAATCGCTTGCGTTCACGGAGGTTTCGTCCGCCGGCGCTTCCACAAGGTTGACGTCGGAATCCGGGAAGCCGATGGGGCGGTAGGCCCAGGTGCGGAACATCACGTAGCTGGACGTGCTGCTGGTGGGCGTGCTGCTGATGTTCTGCCCCCAGGTGGTAACGTCCGAATAACCGGTGGTAAAGCCTACTTTGATGCGTTCGCTCACCTTATGGTCCAGCGACATGCGCGCGGTGTAACGTTTCAGCCCGGTGTTGATGATAATGCCGTCCTGGTCGAACAGCGAGCCGGAAACGGAATAGGTCGTCTGCTCGTTGCCGCCTCTCACGGCCAGGTTGTAGATGTCCACTTTGCCTTTGGTGAATACATGGTCCTGGAAATCTTCCCCCTTCACGTTCTTATAATCTTCCAGCGTTTTGCCTTCCGTGAGGTAACGCCAGCCTTCGCTGGTGGAAGGGAACCTTTCCAGCTGGTAGCGGATGTATTCGTAAGGGCTCATTAGCTCCATCTTTTTCCGTTCCAGCTGGAAGCCGGTGGACACGCCAAAGGAAACGGACGCTTTGCCGGAGCGGCCTCTTTTGGTCTGTATCAGCACCACGCCGTTGGCCGCGCGGGAGCCGTAGATGGCGGTGGAAGATGCGTCCTTCAAAATAGACAGCGATTCGATGTCGTCCATGTTCAGCGTGGCCGGGTCGAGATCTTCCACGGGGAAACCGTCGATCACGTACAGGGGCGACACGTCCTGCGTAAGCGAGCCGGGCCCGCGTATCACGATGTTCACGCCGCCGCCGGGCTGCCCGTCCGCGCTCGATACCTGTACGCCCGCCACGCGTCCTGCGAGGGCTTCGGTAAAGCTCGCCACGGGGGCTTTGCTCATGTCTTTTACGTCCGCCTGGCCTACCGCGCCGGTCAGGTCTTTTTTACGGATGGTGTTGTACCCGATCACCACCACTTCGCCGAGGTCGGATTCTTTTGTTTCCATGGCGATGTTCACGACCGTTCGCCCGTTCACTTTTTCTTCCACCGGCGCCATGCTGATGAAAGTGAACACGAGCACGTCGTCCGCACCGGCCTGGATGGAATAACGCCCATCGTCGCCGGTATAAGTTTTACGGTTACTGTTTTTGACACTTACTGTCACTCCCTTCATGACGGCGTTGGTGCCCTTTTCCACCACCAGTCCTGTAACCACGGGCTGAGCCTGTGCGTAAGACGGGAATGGGAGCATCAGGGCAGTACACACGGCAAGGAGAAGTGCAGCAAAAAAATGAATACACTTGCGTTCCATAGCAGAATAGTTATGATTGATAAAATTTCGACCAGCTACGGGTACGTACACGACAATGGAGCAGACGGGGAAGTAAAACCTTTCTTTAACTAGTTACGGTCAGCGCCTGGCGAATCCTTCCTTGATGATATTGTATTTTGCGGCGGACCTTACCGGGTCCTGGTGGCAATAGATGAGCACACCGTCCGCATAGCGTTTGCTGTATTCCAGCACCTGCCGCACATATTCGGGCGTGGAAGCGCCCAGCCTCGAATGCGCGGTGGCGTATATATCCACGAACACGGGCATGCCCGGTTTGAACAGTTTTCTTATGGCCGCGATCTCGCTTTCCACCATCGACGGGTCTTTCAGGTTGGCGCCGGCGGATTCGGCCCTGTAGGGGAACAGCAGCCCGTCGAGCAGCTTCCCGTAACCGGCCGCGAACTGCGGCGTGATCTGCCGGTAATACACGCAGGGCACGAATAAAAGGCGCGGGTTGACGGCCTTCGCCGCCTGCAGGCAGGAGTCCGTATACGACGGCGTGAAGGTTTTCAGGTTGTGCGCAAAATCGTCAATGCTCCAGGCCGTGAGATTCGGCTGCTCCAGGCTGAGCCGCGCGAACGCTTCCGCCCATTTCCGGTAATCCGTTTGGTAGGGTTCCGAAGAATATTTTGCGACCGGCTTCGATTCGGTCGGCGGCACTACTGTCACCCACACTTTGAGATTCGCCTTGCGCGCCAGCGGCAGGAATATCTTCAGGTCGTCCCAATCGTTTTCATTTTGCCAGATCAGCCAGTGGTACGTGGTCGCGTTCAGCTCTTCCAGCTCGGCCAGCAGCTTCACCATGTTCACCCGGCCGTTCTCCAGCCGCGGCGGCGCGCCGTAAGTGCCGTAGGTGTTTTCCAGCGGCTGCGTTTTACCGGCGGCGCTTCGGCGGTCGATTTTACCGCCCGCGCAGGCGACCGCCAGCGTCAGCCAGCAGCAAATGAGGGCTCGTTGTAGCATAGCGTTGTTATTTGTGTAGTCCGACCTTTTGCATGACCGTACTGATCGCCGCGTTCACTTTTGCCTCCACGTTTTTTTCGAAAGGGCCGGGCATACCGTAATACATCTGGCTCGACACCGGCTCGTAGCCGCCTTCTTCGATGATCCTTTCCGTCGGGATGTAACACACTACCTGGTTGCAATAGCCGGCTACGAAAAGGTTTTCGCCGGGATATTTTTTCTTCGCGTTCAGCGAATAGTCCACCACCACTTCGCCGCTCAGCGACAGGATGGTGAGCTTGCCGCCGATGCGCATCGCCTGCACGGGGTAGTTGTGTCCGCTCAGGTCCCAGCCTTTGTCCATCGCCTCGATGATGAGCTTTGCGCGCCGTTTTTCGTATTTCGTTCCGTGCAGCAGTTCTTCCTGGAAGGTTTGCGTTTTTACCGGCTGATAGGGCAGTTCCGTTCTGATGAAAGCGCTGCGCAAAGGCGCGCCGATATTTTCGGTTTTTCCTGATATCACTTTTTCCACCGCGGCCGCCAGTTCTTTCCCATGCCGTTCCGCCAGCTCCAGCGTGCCTCTTGGCTCAGGGTTCTGATCGCCGGCGCAGCCCAGCACGAACAAAGCCGTGGCGCCGGGGTATGCTTTTTCCACTTCGATCTGCGCAAAACCCGCATAATCGCCGTTGACCGTGTTGTGTACGCCGGTCATCGTCGTATTGTGACAGGCATACCCGAACACGACCGCTTTCACAACGCCCTGCGCGTTCTTCGCGAGCAGCACGGGCACGTCGTGGTCGGTGCGGTTGCTTCTCTCCTTCCCCGTTGCCGCGTCTATGCCGGGTTTGTAGCGGCGGTTCTTCGCGAATGCGGCATTGCCCGTTCCGTGGCTCAGCTGCATAGGCTCCAGGTTTTGCATCGCCATGTCCACCGCCGCCACGAGCTTGTTGGTAAGATTCACCGCGTATGCCGTGAACCGCGATATGGTGGCCGCATCGTAATCCCCGATAACGCTCAGCGCGGGCCAGATCATCGGCCCCGAATGCGTATGCGAGGAATTGAACATGATCTGCGCGCGCGGGATGCCGTATTTTTCTTCCAGCTTTTCCGCCGCCGCTTCGGTGATGGCGGGCGTAAGGCCCAGCACGTCGGCGGTCACGATCACGATCCTGCTGGCAGGGCTTTCTTCTATCACGAGCGCTTTTGCCCAGAGGTCGTGCACTTTGGTGGCAGCCATGGAATCCCTTCCGGCGTAACCGGTAAGATAAAAAGGCAGCTCCGGCGTGATCACCACCTTTCCGGCGCCGGCTTTGATGAATGCCGCGGAAGCGTCCTGCAGGAGTAAGACCAGCAGGGTGAAGCATACATATTTCAGTTTGATCGTCATCTGTAGCGTAAATTTGTGTTGAGCTTACCCCCGCCTCAACGGGTCAGGGAT
Source organism: uncultured Chitinophaga sp. (assembly GCA_966250725.1). GTDB lineage: Bacteria > Bacteroidota > Bacteroidia > Chitinophagales > Chitinophagaceae > Chitinophaga. Next base: position 1,342 of record CBINIO010000004.1, on the reverse strand, counting down.
CCGTATCAGATCGGTCACCGTTCGCCCGTTCCGCTCGATCCTCGCCAGCGTATAGATACCGCCGTCTTTCCCCACCGCGATCGAGTTCACGTACAGCGGACGGTCGCCGTTCTCATAAAAGATCGGGCCATGATCGTTGTAAGTGCCCGTCGGCAGGTGATAGGTGACGAGGTGGAGGTTCTCCAATCCTTTCGCCGCTCCCTTCCCGATCTCGTTCAGCCCGCCGAGGCGTTTGCCGTTGATGTAGATCGGGCCGCCGGTGAGATAATACACCGTTTCATTGTCCGGCCCCAGCTGGAAACCGAGATAACCGTAGCTGAACTGGTCGAACATCCCGCTTTTGCGGGACAGCTCCGACGTGATCCTTTCGATCAGCTCTATTTTCTGCGCATCGGGATCGAACCTGAAAAGATATCCCGAATTGCCGTGCACGCCGTAGGCTACTTCATCCGTTTCGTGCCAGCATATCTTGCGCCAGTTGTATCCCATGCTGCCGGGCTGTTCCGGCTGGTACTTCCCGAAATAATCGATGCGCAGGTCCGCGTTTTCGAGCTTGCGCGGCTTGTTTGCGCCGGGCGCGTACGCGAATATATCGCCGGAGGCCGTGGAGAAATACACGGTGCCGTTGCGCCGGTCCACGAACAGCGAGCGGCAAAGCGAGCGGAAATCTTTTCCCGGTGTGCCGCCTTCTCCGCGGCCGGCCGTGGGGCCGAAGTTTTTCATCTCCCTTGTGTCCACATTAAAGGTGATAAAATGCCCGAGCGGCCAGGAGATGCAAAAGATGTTCCCGCGTTCCGTGTCCATCGTCATCGATACCGCGCCTTCGCCGCCGGGCAAAATGCCCAGGTCTTCAAACGCGCCCGTTTTCATATCATAAGCGAGTATATGCCCGCCGCTGTACAGCTTGTAGCCTTCCGGCGCATTTACCGGCAGGCGGTCCATCCCGTCTATCAGCTCGTAATATCCCACATGCGTGGAAAAGTAAAGCTTGCCGTTCCGTTCAAAGAACTCCACATGGCTCTTGCCCTGTGAAATAAATTTTTTTCCCTTCTCCCCGCATATCTCGGTAAGATCGCCCAGCAGCTGAATGCCGCCGCCGCGCGGATCGTACGCGTACATCCTGCCCGCCACATCATGTTTGTCCGACGACAATACGTAATAAACCTTCCCATCGCCCGCCACCGTAATGGCGTTGTAAGAATCGTGCGCCAGCTCAAAGCCGGAATCAAAAGTTTTTGCGATCAGTTTTCCCGTGTTTGGTGTATCTGTTTCCAGGACGGCCTGCTCACCTTGCTTTTCTACTTGCATGTATTGGTAATTCGACTATGATGTTTTTAGATCT
>CBINIO010000003.1:0-29322 GCA_966250725.1 uncultured Chitinophaga sp. | reverse complement strand
ACAACACGACGCTGAACAGCAGCGCCCACCAGAAGTTGTCTACGCTGAACCCTTTCACCAGGCTGCTGGCCCACAGCACGATCAGCGCGTTGATCACCAGCAGGAACAGGCCCATCGTGAGAACGGTAACGGGCAAGGTCAGGATCACCAGCACCGGCTTTACGATCAGGTTGAGCAAACCCAGTACGATGGCGAGTATGAGCGCGGTGGTAAAATCCTGCAAATTCACGCCCGGCAAAATGTAAGCAGTGAGCAGCGCGGCCAGGGCGGTGACGAGTATACGGATCAATATTCCCATGAGTGCGGAATTTGGCTATACAAACATTACACAAAAAGCATGCGGAATGTTCATCGGGCGCGTTATATCACGATCAGCTCGTAACAGTCCTCGCGGTTGTAATACTGCTGCGCCAGCTGCTGCAATTCCGCGGCGGTAATGGTTTTGATCGTGCGGATGTTGTTGTGGAAATAATTTTCGTCGAGGTCGTTCAGGATCAGGTTCTTCCAACGCTGTATCACCTGGAACGCGCCGTCGAGATCGCCGAGGATGGAGCCGATCATAAAGTTCCTCACGAGGCTCAGCTCTTCTTCGGGCACGGGCTCCCGCTGCAGGCGCTCCATTTCTTTGTACACTTCCGCCAGCGTGGCCTCGCACACGTCGCGGCCGGCTTCGGTGGAAACGTTGATGGCGCTGGCCTGGCGGAAATTGTACAGCTGCGAATGAATGCCGTAGGTATAACCTTTTTCTTCCCTGATATTGCTCATCAGCCTTGAGCCGAAGTACCCGCCGAAAATGGTGTTCAGCACCAGCATCTTCGGAAAGTCGGGATGGTAGCGGTTCGGGAAAGGCCGTGCCACGCGCACCGCGCCCTGTACGCCGTTCTCATCGTTAAAGATGCGGTATTTTTTTTCCTCCGCGGGCAGTATGGGCAGCTCGGGGCGGAGCGTGACCGTATCGCCGTTCCATTGCGTGCCGCCGAAATACCGGTTCAGCAGCGGGATGATGTCGGCGGGAAGATTGCCGGCGATGAATATCTTGCAGTTCGCGTAGTTGTAATGTTTCTGATAAAACGCCTTCAGGCTGTCCGCCTGCAGCGCATCGTACGCTTCCATGCTGCTCACGCGGCCGTAAGGATGAAATTCGCCGAAGAGGTATTTGTCGATGTGGCGGTTGGCGACGAACTCGCATTTCTGGAGATTCACGGCCAGCTTCTGTTTCATGTTCTGCGCAAACACGGCCAGCTCTTCTTCGGGGAAGGCGGGGTCGAGGATCACTTCCTGCAGGATGGGCAGTAGCTCGGCGGTGTGTTTGGTAAGACAATGCAGCGTGTACGTCGCGTTCTCGTGGAAACAATTGCGGTTGAGGTACGCGCCGTAATATTCGGCCATTTCATTTACCTGCAGCGCGGAATGTTTGCCGGTGCCGTTCTTCATCAGGAAGTTGGCCGCGGATGCAACGAGCGTTTCCGATTCGTACCAGCTGCCTGCCGGGAACACGAGCTCCAGCTGCAATGTTTCCTGCTCTTCCGAACGCACTACGTACACGGGAATACCGTTGTCCAGCGTGAATTTTTCGTACGGTTTAAGCGTGATGTCAAAATCCACCGCATCTTTTATCGCGGGCGCCTGCCTTCTGTTGATCATATCTTTAGTTTCCTGCGTAATAATGAATGGTGTTGGAGTTCTTCTCCGAAAAAATGATCCGCGCCTCGTCCTGTATGTCTTTGGCGGTAACGCGCTCATAGTTCTCAAACTCGCTGTTCATCAGCGATGCGTCGCCCAGCAGTTCGTAAAATGCGAGGTTGTTCGCGCGGCTCAGCAGGCCCATGTCCTCAAAGGCCAGCATGCTTTCCACGCGGTTCTTCACCTTTTGCAATTCCCTTTCGGGGATGATCTCCTGCTGCACTTTGTCCAGCTCTTCCTGCACGGCTTTTTCGGCGTCCTTCATTTTTACGCCTTTCACCAGCTTGCCGTCTATCGCCAGCAGCCCGGCGTCCAGGCTGCCGAAATGATAACAGTCGATATTGCTGAAGAGTTTCTTTTCTTTCACCAGCGACTGGTGCAGCCGCGAAGAGCCGCCGCCGCTCAGGATATCGCTGAGCAGGTCCGCGGTGTAATACCGCTGGTCGTTGCGCGGGTAGATGTGATAGGTTTTGTACAGCGCGTCCAGCGGCACTTTGGCTTTTATTTCCAGCAGGTGCGCTTCCTGCTGCTGCGGTTCCACGGGCAGGCTGCGCACGTATTTCTCACCGGCGGGAATGTCGCCGAACCATTTTTCCGCGAGGGCTTTCACCTGCGCGGTGGTCACTTTCCCGGCCACCACGAGTATCGCGTTCACGGGGCGGTAATGGCGGAAAAAGAAGGACTTCACATCGTCCAGCTTCGCCTGTTCGATATGCGCCAGCTCTTTGCCGATGGTCATCCAGCGGTAGGGATGGCGGCTGTAGGCCAGCTCGCGCATTTTATGCCAAACGTCGCCGTAGGGTTTGTTGATGTAATGTTCTTTAAATTCTTCGGTCACTACTTTGCGCTGCACTTCGAGGCTTTTTTCGGAGAACGCGAGGGACAGCATGCGGTCGCTTTCCAGCCAGAAGGCCGTTTCGAGGTTTTCGGCGGGCAGCTCTATATAGTAGGTGGTAAGGTCGTTGGTGGTGTAGGCGTTGTTTTCGCCGCCCGCCATCTGCAGCGGCTCATCGTACTCCGGTATGTTCACGGAGCCGCCGAACATCAGGTGCTCGAACAGGTGTGCAAAGCCCGTCTGCGCGGGGTCTTCGTCCCTTGCGCCCACGTCGTACATCACGTTTACCACGGCCATCGGCGTAGTGGCGTCTTCATGCACGATCACGCGCAAACCGTTATCGAGGGTGAATCTGTTGTAATGGATCATATCTTGTCTGGCAATAATAAGGTTCAGGCCGTTAATCAGCCAAAACATACAAATTTACGACAAATGCGCTTAGCTACAATATGCTGCGCACCGGCAGCTTTTTCAGCATCAGCTCGCCGTCGCGCATAATGAGCAGGGTGGGGCGCGTACCGATGTTCTTGAGTATGTCGCGGTAGATCTGCAGGTTGGTGGTGAAATTGTTGTTGATGGCGAGCACGAAGTCGCCGGGTTTGAAGCCGGCCTTTTCCGCGGGGGAATTGCGGATCACGTCGGTCACCTCTATCCGGTTGTCTATCAGGTAAATGATGAGGCCGGTGTAGGAATAATCGAACTGGTCGCGGAAATGCGTATTGGGCATCAGGTGGATCTCCTTCTTGGCGTAGTTGAGCGTGAGGTTGAAACGCCTCAGCAGGTCGTTGCCGATCATGCCCGCCAGCGAAGGATAAGACGTGATGTTGGTCACATCGTCGAACAGGTAAGTGGGCACGTTGCGGAAGTTGTAGGTGCCGATGCGGAATTCGTTCATGGTGGTGATGTACATCTGCATTTTACCGCCGAGGCCCTGCGCTTCGGTGGGTATCACCTTGGCCTTGCGCCGCACCAGCAGCGAGCTGTCCTTTACGAACCGCGTGCTCAGCAGCAGGCACATGCCCGCGCCCGTATCGAAATAATAGCGGTGGTCCACGTTATGCCGGCCGCTGCGCAGCGGCGCGCTGATCACGGGGATGTAAGTGAGGTTTGGTTTGAGCATATGCCCGCCCCTCGGGTATTTGAAGCGGCCTTTGGACCAGATCACGATCTCTTCCTTGTCATAATCCACCTGTACGATATACCGGCTCAGCACGCTGTAGCCCATGATCCCGTCTATCTGGATGCCGTACACCTGGCTGATCAGCTCGTAATTGTTCACGTGGAAATCGAGGCTGTCCACCTGCAGGCCCGGCAGGTGCAGGGTGCAGTCGGTGGCGAAGGAAATGGTTTTGCTGGCTACGAGGCCGCGCACGATCTTGTCGGAGGGCGTGAGCCGGATGCCCAGCTGCACGCAGGTGGTCGTATCGAGCGAAATGCCGGCGCTGCCGGTGTCCAGCAGGAATTGCAGGGTATCGGGGTAGTTGTTGAGCTTCGCGGAAATGACCACCACGCCGCCGTAATACTGTTTAAAGGGGAAACGCGTAAGCAGCCGTGCTTCGGGCTCGGCCGCATCGTCGCCGGCATCCTGCGCCAGGGCAGGAAGGTTTGCGAACAACAGGCACAGGAGAATAACGTGAATAAAGGCTTTAGCTCCCATAGTAAAAAGATGCTATACTTCGGTATTTACCTAAATTTAACATTTCTGGCCCAACCGCTTCCACCTAAATCGTACAAGCGGCAAAAAAATTCCCGGGATACCCTACCTTTGTTTGCAAGATGCAATTACAGGACTTATACAAAAAGGCGCAGGAGTTCGGCTTTTTGACGGCGGAGGAAGGCGTATACCTATTTGAGAACGCCCCGCTGGCCGAACTGATGGAGATAGCCAACGAGCTGAGGAAACAACAGGTGCCGCATGGCAAGGTCACCTGGCAGATAGACCGGAATGTGAACACGACGAACGTATGCACGGCCAACTGTAAATTCTGCAATTTCTACCGTATTCCCGGTCATAAGGAGGCTTATATCACCGGTATCGAGGAATACAAGGTGAAGATAGACGAAACGCTCAAATACGGCGGCGATCAGCTGCTGCTGCAGGGCGGTCACCACCCGGAGCTGGGGCTTAAGTTCTATACCGATCTTTTCTCCGAATTAAAATCGCTCTACCCCGAACTTCGCCTGCACACCCTCGGCCCCCCCGAAGTGGCGCACATTACCAAGCTCGAAAAAAGCACGCATATCGAAGTATTGCGCGCGCTGCAAAAAGCAGGTATGGACAGCCTGCCCGGCGCCGGCGCTGAAATACTCAACGACCGCGTACGCCGCCTGATCTCGAAAGGCAAATGCGGCGCGCAGGAATGGCTCGACGTGATGCGCGCGGCGCACAAGCTCAACATCGCATCGTCCGCCACCATGATGTTCGGCCATGTGGAAACCGTGCTGGAAAGATTCGAGCACCTCGTGGCCATCCGGCAGGTGCAAAGCGAAAAACCCGAAGGGCATTACGGCTTCACCGCCTTCATCCCCTGGACCTTCCAGGACGTGGACACCCTGCTGGCGCGCATCCGCGGCGTTCACAACATGACCACCTCCGAGGAATATATCCGCATGATCGCCATGAGCCGCATCATGCTGCCGAATATCAAAAACATCCAGGCTTCCTGGCTCACCGTCGGCAAATCCGTGGCGCAGCTTTGCCTGCATGCCGGCGCGAACGATTTCGGCTCCATCATGATCGAGGAGAACGTGGTAAGCGCGGCCGGCGCTCCGCACCGGTTCACCTACCGCAGCATCCAGGAAGCGATCCGCGAAGCGGGCTTCGAGCCGCAGCTGCGCAACCAGCTGTACGAGTTCCGCGAGATACCGCAAACGATCGAGGAGCAGGTGATCAATTATTGACTTTTTTCTTCTTGATGATAAAAGGCCGTTCCGACTGGAGCGGCTTTTTTATTTTTGCCGATCCCTTGAAAGGAATGCCGCTAAAGCCGGTGATAGCAGAAAGTTATTGTGCCCCCGTCGGAATTTTTCAACCTTTTAACACTTCCCCAAAAGTTATGTTAAATAGCGCCACCCCATGTATCTTTTGCCCCTTCTTCGCCGTCTAAAGGATATAAACACTAGAGCTATGAAGAACAAGATGAGATTTTTAACCGTGGGAATGCTTTCAGGGCTGGTGTTGTTCCTGGCGTCCTGCTCCAGCACGAAGATCACTTCTTCCTGGAAAGAGCCGGAGGCTTCTTTGAACGCCAATCAAAAGATACTCGTGATGGCATTGGTGACCGACCGCGAGGGCGGCTTGAGAAGCAACATGGAGAAGGAAATGGTGGCGACCCTGAAACAGAAGGGATACAACGCCGTGTCCGCCACAGCCGAGCTGGGGCCGCGCGCGCTGAAAGGGCTGAACGAACAGAAAGCCATGAACAGGCTCCGCAAAACCGACGCGGACCAGGTGCTCACCATCGTAATGCTGGATAAGTCCAAAGAGAAAAATTACGTGCCGGGCAGGCCGATGTACCACCGCCCCTTCCCGCTGTATTACGGCCGCTTCTGGCCTTATTACAACTGGATGTACGGCCGCGTGTACGAGCCGGGTTATTATACCACCAACACAAAATATTTCCTCGAAAGCAATCTCTATGACCTGAAGAACAAACAGCTGCTCTATTCCGTGCAATCGGAAACCTTCGATCCTTCCTCCGCCGCGCGCATGGCCGTTGTATACAGCCAGCAGGTGGTGCGTGACATGACGAAGCAGCAGCTGATCTCCAAACGTTAGTAGTACAGTACCGTCATAATCATCATCAAACAGGTAACCTGCTCCGGCGGGTTGCCTGTTGGTGTTTTTAGAGAGTTTGAGTATGTTTACCGGCCCTCATTATGTTAGAACTGCCCGTAAACGAACATACCTTTCTCCGGCAATTGCGCCCGGACGACGCGCCGCAGCTGTTCCGGCTGATCAATAACTGCCGCAAAACGCTGCGCAGGTTCCTTCCCTGGGTGGATTACAATACCACCGAAGACCATTCCAAACGTTTTATCCAGCTGATGATGCGCAAGGCGGACGAGCAGGAAGCCGTGGCTTTCGGCATCTGGCACAACGGGGAGCTTTGCGGGGTGATCGATCTCCACGACTGGGACCATACGCTGCAAAAAGCGGAGGTCGGTTACTGGATCACGCCGGAAATGCAGGGCAAGGGCATCGTGACCTGCTCCTGCAAAACGCTGATCGGGTACGCCTTTTCGGCCATGCGGCTGAACAAGGTGGAGATCCGTTTTGTGCTGCAGAACGAAAAAAGCGCACAGATCCCCATCAAGCTCGGTTTTGCCAAAGAAGGCATCCTCCGCCAGAGCGCGAAACTGCACGGCCAGTATGTGGACATGGTGGTGATGGGCATGCTCCGCAAAGACTGGAAACAGTAAATCTTTTTCTTATCAAACGTCGCAGATCAGCACGCCCTGTTTCAGGGAGGCGAGCTTGTCCGCCCTTTTGGGCACGAACTCCTGCGCCACGAAACCTTTGAAGCCGGTGTCCAGCACGGCCTGCATGATGGCGGGGTAATACAGCTCCTGCGTTTCGTCTATTTCGTTGCGGCCGGGCACGCCGCCGGTGTGGTAATGCGCGATGTATTGCTGGTTGTCGCGGATGGTGCGGATCACGTCCCCTTCCATGATCTGCATATGATAGATGTCGTAAAGGAGCTTAAAATTGTCCGAACCGATCGCCTTGCAAAGCTCCACGCCCCATGCGGTGTGGTCGCACTGGTAATCGGCATGGTCCACCTTGCTGTTAAGCAGCTCCATCACGAGGGTTACTTTTTTCTTTTCGGCGTAGCCGATGATCTTTTTGAGGCCTTCCGCGCAGTTTTCAATGCCCTGCTGATCGTCCAGTCCCTCGCGGTTGCCGGAGAAGCAGATGAGGTTGGTGAAGCCTGCGGCGGCGGTGGCGTCTATCATCGGTTTGAAATATTCGATGAGCGGCTCGTGGTGCTCTTTGCGGTTCCAGCCGCGGGTAATGCCCCAGTCCTTGCTGTTGGACGCTACCATGGCGCTGGTAAGGCCGTATTTTTTGATCACTTCGAAATCTTTCGGGCTCACCAGGTCGATGCTCTGGATGCCGATGCTGTTGGCCGCCTTGCAAAGGTCTTCAAGGGGAATATCGCCATAACACCAGGCGCATACGGAATGCCTGATCTTGCCTTTGAGCTTGTCATCCAGCGCCTGTTCGTGCGCGGAAACGCGTTGTGTGAGTGAAGAAAGGGCGGTGCCTGCCAATGCCATAGTCGCTACTTTTTTGATCGCATCTCTGCGGGTGGAATGGGTTGTCATAACGGGACGTTTTACCAGTGGTGAATTTAGGCTAAATCCCGGCCAAATGCAAGCACCGGGAAACTACGTTTTTTTGACATCCCGGGTAAATACCTGACCAATGCATTTCGTACCAAAACCCTTTACCGGCAAGCGTTTACAGGCATCTTGAAAAAGCCGCGACAGGAAAGCTCCCGGAGCGCAGTAACATTTTGGTAGGTTATTTGATTATATATAGAAAAGCAAGTGTGTATGGAAAGAAGAACTACTCCCAGTTTAACGATGTGCCTGCTGATGGACCTGATCGGTCTTGCCAGCTATGCGGTGCCGTTATTGGGCGAAGTGAGCGACGTGATCTGGGCGCCGATCTCGGCGATCATCTTTTACCGGATGTTCGGCGGGCCGCTGGGCGCATTCGGCGGTGTGTTCAACTTTATCGAGGAGCTTTTCCCCGGGCTGGACTTCATCCCCACCTTTACTATCAGCCGCTTCGTGGTATACCTCACCCAATTGTGGACCGGTCATCAGAAAAAACGGGTCGTAAACGGCCAGTAACCCCGGTCAGAAAGCCGCGTCCGCCCGCATGGCCCTGCCCCGGCCCATGGACGGCGATTTGCCGCCAAAGCGGTTCAGGAAATAAGTAAAGCTCAGCATGAAATAACGGTTCAGCACCATGCTTCTTGTGTCCTGTATGTAATTGTCCGCCACCGTGCGGCTCACGCTCACGTTCTGGTTCAGCAGGTCGAACACCTGGAGTTTGAACTGGCCCTGCTTTTTGCCGAACACCGTTTTGGACACAAACCCGTTCATCATCGTAAAGCGGTTGTTAAACCCTTCCCCCCGGCCGGTATTGGCCACAAAATCCATATCTCCCCCTACAATAAAGCCCAGCGGCAAATTCAGGTTAAAATCCAGCGTCAGCGCATAGTTGAAATAGTTCGTATTGTTCGCCTCGTTCTGCGAAAAACGCGCCCGGTTGTAGCTTACGTTCGCGCCTGCCGCCACGTCGAACAGCTCTTCGTACATCCAGCTCACATTTGCGGCCTGCGTGAGGTTGAGGTTATTGGTGACGTTCTCCGCATTGTTCACAAAACTGATATCCCGGTTAAACGAAAGCGTGGTGGCGGTGTTAAAATACGCCTTTTGCCGCCGGCTCAGCGAAAACCCGTTCACCACGTAGGCGGCGAAGTTATAGGAGCCGTTCACGTTCACGGGTTTGACGATCTGGATGCCGTCTTTCGTGATCGTATTCGCGTTCACGATCTTGTTCATGGTAAACGTGCCGTTCACCGAGGCGAACAGGCTGCGCATGGTCTCGTGGTCGTAGTCGTTGAAGCTGAGGGAGAAGTTGTTATTGAACGTGGGTTTCAGATCGGGATTGCCCTCTTTTATCAGCAGCGGATTGCTGATATCGGGCACGGGCTGCAGCTGCTCCAGCGAAGGCTGCTGCGTTTGGCCGCGGTAGTTGAAAGTAAGCCGGCGGTTCGCGGAAAAATTGTAGTTCAGCACGGCCAGCGGCGAAAAGTTCCAGGTTTGCTGGTGGATGTTCTCACCGGTGGAAAGGTTGTCGCTGTTCAGCGTGTTCTGCTGGAGGTTCAGGCCCAGCGTGTAGTTATACCGCAGCTTCTGCGTCATGAGGCTAAGACCGGCCTGGTGGTTGCTGTACACGTTGGAAAAAAGATTGGTCAGGCTGTCTACCGCCTGGTCGTAAATATCGCCGGCCTTTGAGCGGTTGTACGTGTAGCGGTCGTTGGTGCTTTTGTTGTAATTGAACCCGTAATTAACTTCGAGGTAACGGTCGCGGAAAACGGGTTCGGTATAGCTCAGCCGGATGCCCGCGCGGCTGTTGCCGCTTTCCTGCACCACTTTCTGGTCGATGGTATCGAGGCGCCGGCCGGCATTGCCGCGGAAATCCACAAAGGACTGGTTCACGGATTCGCGCTGGTTGCTGTTGAAGCCGAAGCTGAGATTGGCGCTGAGCGTTCTCCCTTTTTTATCGAACTTTTTGCGGAAAAGCGCGCTGGTGTTGAAGCTGGGCGCATCGGAAGTGCTCATCGTGCGGTTGCGGCTGTCGTTCACGGTATCCTTCGCATTGTTCAGCGTAGTGCTGCGCGATTCCGTGGCGGTGCTGCCGGTGGTGTAGGTGAAGTTGGGCGTTACGAGTATGGAATGGGAAGAATCTATCTTGTAATCCATCCGCATGAATGCGCGGTGGTTCACGAGGTCGGAGAGGGTGTTGTTGAAATTGTTGACGAAGGAGGAAGAATCGGGGCGGAAGATGTTCTCTCTTTCGCTGACGGTTTCGTTCTCGCTGTCTTTGTTATCCACAAAATAGCTGGCGTTGAGCCGCAGCTTGTCCGAAAACTGGTTGCTGTAATTGACGCCGCCGTTCCAGCTTTGGGTAAGGCCCGTGCCCTGCCCGCCTTTTACCTGCCCTACCGCGAAGCCCGGCGCGTTCACGTTATTCGTGCTGCCGAGCACGGACAGCTGCTGCGATTCCTGGAAGCGGTTGAACGTAGCCCCCGCCTGGTATCGTTCGTTGGTGCCGTAACCCGCGCTGGCGCGGCCGAAAAAACCTTTTTTCTTGTCGTCCCTGATGGTCAGGTTCAGCGTTTTTTCGATCTCCCCGTCCGCGATGCCGGTGAACTGCGACTGTTCGCTTTTCTGGTTGATCACCTGTATCTTGTCGATGATGTCGGCGGGAAGGTTGCGGGTAGCCATTTTGGGATCGTTGCCAAAAAACGGCTTGCCGTCCACCAGCACTTTTTTTACCGTTTCGCCGTTGGCCTTGATGGTGCCGTCCTTCTCCACCTGCACGCCGGGCAGCTTTTTCAGAAGATCTTCCACCAACGCGTTTTCCCTGGTTTTGAACGAGCCCGCGTTAAATTCGATCGTGTCCTCCTTGATGCGTATCGGCGGCACAAAGTCCACTACTTCCACTTCATCCAGGTCCACGCCGGTGCGCACCATGGACAATAAACCCAGGTCTATCAGCTTCGTGGTATCCTTCACGTCCACGTTCCGCGACAGCTGCCTGAATCCCATGTAGGACACCACGAGGAAATACCCGCCCGGTTTGGCGCCCGTGAACACGAACGCGCCCTTCGCGTCCGCCACCACGGTGACGTACACGCTCGAATCCTTTCTTTCCAGCAAAGCTACCGCCGCGTTGGGCAAAGGCTCTTTGTTGGAATGGTCCGCTATTCTGCCGGTGATCCTGTTGTTTGGCTGCTGTGCCCGGGCAATTGCGACAAAGGTCACCAGCACCGCAATGGTTAAGAGTACGCGTTGTTTCATAAGGGGATTTGTCCTGTCAGCTATTGTATTTGTTCCTGCATCTTTTTAAACTGTTCGTTGTGCCACTGTTCCATGATGGAGCGGCGTTTTTCCTTCAGGGCTTCCGCCGTCAGCTTCTTCGCGGTGGCGGGCAGGCTTACTTCCGCTTCGGGAACGGGTTTCAGCTCCACTTTTTTCGCGACGTAGGAGCGTTTGCTGCTTTCGATGGACAGCACCACGCCTTTTTCCGGCAGCACGCCGTTCACGGGTGAGAAAGTGACGGGGATGTCCGTGGTGTACCAGAGCACGAACTGCTCGTCTCCCAGCGTAACGGTGGCGCGTTTGCAGTTGTACCCCGCTATCGTTTTCGTTCTCCGGGAGGTTTTCATTTCCGGGGCGGGTTTATAATCTTCTTCCGAATACCAGGTGTTCAACACCGCGCTGTCTTTCATTTCCTCGGTTACCGCCAGGTACTTCCGGTTTTCAAGATCAATGTACGTTTTGTTACTGACGGGGGAGCGCAGTGCCTTACCGGGCATGGGCCGGGCGGGCATGGCCGCGGCATTGGGCGCGCCGCCGTCCGCCATTACCGTATTGCCGCGCATGGCTATATCGCCACCGCGCGTGCTCATCATCATCATTCTCGGGCCGCCGCCGCCTTCGGTTTCCAGCTTGCCTTTGCCGCCCGAAAAAGTGAGGGTCTGCTGCATGGTGATGAGGTTGGGAAGATCGGGCATGCCGCCCTCAGGGATGCCTTCCACCCGGCCGCCGCCGGGCGTCATGGTCACTACCCGCATCTGCGAAATGTCCACCCGCGAAGTGACCTCGTATGTTATCACGCCCGATTGCTGGGCGGCTGCGTTGTTGCCCGCAGCCAGCAAAGCTGCTGCCGTTAATACGGCGGTGATCGTCTGTTTCATATTCCGGTTTTTTCGTAAAATTCAGTCATAACGCGCAGCCAGGCGGTTAAGCAATCTTATTTAGTGTTAAATAGTGTTAAGCCCCTGCGCGCGTTGCGGCAGATACGATAGTTTTACACCCGATGCGTAACAGAATCCGCAATATCCTCATCCTTATCACGGCCTCCACGGCGGGAATTTTCGCGCTGCAGGGCTACTGGCTGTACCAGGCTTACCAGATCCGGCTGCAGGAGTTCAACCGTGACATCAACGACGCGCTGCGCACCGCCGTTTTTCACAAACAGTTCAGCGATGCGGGCAAGCTGCTCGGCTACAACGAAACCATGGCCGTGCGTACGGGCGCCGTGGCGCCGCGTATGCACATGCCGCGGCTTACAGCCGCGCGCGCCATCGGCGGCGAAACGGTGGTGGAAACGATGCCCGCCGTTCCCCTCGAACGCCGCCGGGGCAGGGCCGCCATTTTTATCAGCAAAAGCATTTCCGTCAACGATACCGTTCACTACGAAGAGTTCACCGAAAACGGACGCACGGTGCGGGTGAACCTGGAGCAGGACACGAATTACCGCGTGGCCGCGGATTCGCTGTCACGGCGCATTTCAGACGTCCTCGTGCTGAACCGCTTTTTTGATTCCACCCTCACGCTCAACCGGCTGGATACCATGTACACCGCCGAGCTGGCCGCGCGCGGCATTCATACCGGCTTTAAGCTGGACACGCTGCGGATGGAAAAGGAAGATTCCTTCTTCACCTTTCCAGCCAGCAAGCTCGAAACCATGCCTATTCCCTTTAACCCCGTGCGCAAACTGCTCGTGTCCGCCACGTTCAACAGCCCGCTGGCGCTAAATCTCGGCAAAATGATCTGGAGCCTGCTTTCTTCGGCTTTGCTCACGCTGCTGATGGTGCTTTGTTTCATCTACATGCTGCGCACCATCCTCCGGCAAAAAAGACTGTCCGAAGTGCGGAACGATTTTATCAACAACATGACGCATGAGCTGAAAACGCCCATCGCCACGGTATCCGCCGCGGTAGAGGCTTTGCAGCATTTCAACGCCCTGCAGGACACGCAGCGCACCACGCAATACCTCAGCATTTCCCGCAACGAGCTGCAACGCCTGAACGACCTCGTGGAAAAAGTGCTGCACATCGCCGCGGAAGAAAAAGAAGACTTCGAGCTGTCGTCAGAGCCCGCCGATCTCAACGAGCTGATCAGCGGCATCATCACCAATCACCGCCTCAAGTCCTCCAAAAAAGTGGACTTCACCTATACGCTGCTGGCGGACGCGGAAGTAACGGTGGACCGTACGCATCTTTCCAACGCCATCAACAACCTGGTGGACAATGCCATCAAATATTCACCGGAGCCCGTGCAGGTGAGCATCATGGTTACCCGCCAGCAGCAAAGGCTGAAGATCAGCGTGAAAGACAATGGCATCGGCATACCCAACGCTTACCAGTCCAACATCTTCGAGAAATTTTTCCGCGTGCCCACCGGCAACCTGCACAACGTAAAAGGTTTCGGGCTGGGGCTCAGCTATGTGAAAAAGATCGTGGAGAAACACGGCGGGCAGGTGCGGGTGAAAAGCGAGCCGGACAAAGGCAGCGAATTTGTGCTGGAAATTCCTTTAACCTGAACGTATGAAACGGCGAATTCCTTTAACTTGAATGTATGAACCCACGCGTATTGCTGATAGAAGATGAATGGCAGCTGGCCCAGATCGTGAAGGACAGCCTGGAAACACGCGGCTTTGACATGCTCTGCGCCGCGGACGGCCGCGAGGGCCTGCGCGTGTACCGCGAAAAAAAACCGGACGTGATCGTGCTCGATATCATGATGCCGAACATGGACGGGTTCAGCTTTGCCGAAGAAGTGCGGAAAGCGGACAAACAGACGCCCATCATCTTCCTCACCGCCAAATCGCAAACGGCGGACGTGATCAAAGGTTTTGAAACTGGCGGCAACGACTATCTCAAAAAACCGTTCAGCATGGACGAGCTGATCGTGCGCATCCGCGCGCTGCTGGGGCGTTTCACGCAGGCGCCGCAGCCCCTGCGCGAAACCGTGCAGATCGGCCAGTACGTTTTTGACTATACCAAACAAACCCTTACGCGCAACGACCACGCGGAGTTTCTCAGCCACCGCGAAGCGGAAGTGTTGATGCGCCTGTGCCAGCACAAAAACCGGGTGATGGAGCGGAAAGCGGTGCTGCAGGAGCTTTGGGGCGACGATAATTTTTTCAACGCCCGCAGCATGGACGTGTTCATTACCAAATTAAGAAGGTACCTGAAAGAAGACCCGAAGATACAGATCGTGAATATCCGCGGCGTGGGTTACAAGCTCATCAGCTGAAGAGGTAGAGCACGTCCTCTTTTGTAAGTTTTTTGATGAACCCGTTGTCGTCGGCGATAATATCTTTTACCAGCGATTTTTTGCGTTCCTGCAATTCCAGGATCTTTTCCTCCACAGTGTCTTTACAGATCATGCGGTAAGCGAAGATGTTCTTCGTTTGCCCGATACGGTGCGTACGGTCGATCGCCTGCTGCTCCACGGCGGGGTTCCACCAGGGGTCCACGATGTACACGTAATCCGCGGCGGTGAGGTTGAGGCCCACGCCGCCCGCTTTGAGCGAGATGAGGAACACGCGGCAGTCGTCGTTCTGCTGGAAGTTCTGGATCGCTTTTTCACGGTCCATGGTGCTGGTGCTGCCGTCGAAGTATTCATAGGAAATCTTCATATGCGCCAGCCGGTCGCGGATGAGGCCGAGCATGCCGAGGAACTGGCTGAACACAAGCACTTTGTGGTTGCCGATGTTCTCGGAAATTTCGCGCGTCAGCTCGTGCAGCTTCACGGAATGGTTGGGATATTTTTCCGTTTCGTTGAGGATGGCGGGCGAATCGCAGATCTGGCGCAGCTTCATGAGGCCCTGCAGGATGGTGAGCTGGCTGCGTTCCATGCCCTGGTCCTCGATCACGCCGAGTATTTTCGAGCGGTACGTATTGCGGTACGCGTCGTAGATATGCCGCTGCTCGGGGTCCATTTCGCAGAATATCACGGTCTCGATCTTTTCCGGGAGGTCTTTGGCCACCTGCTCTTTGGTGCGGCGCAGGATGAAGGGATAGATGAGCTTTTTGAGGTGCTCTTTTCTTTCCTCGTCCTGGAACTTGTCGATGGGCGTGGCGAATTCGTTGCGGAAAAAGTCCACGCTGCCGAGCATGCCCGGGTTCAGGAAGTTCATCTGCGCGTAGATGTCGAACGTGTTGTTCTGCATCGGCGTACCGCTGAGCGCGATGCGGTTGCGGGTATTGAGCAGCTGCGCGGCTTTGGTGACCTTGCTCTGCGGGTTTTTGATGGCCTGGCTTTCGTCGAGTATCACGTAATCGAAATCGATCTTCATCAGCAGCTGCACGTCGCTGCGGAGGGTGCCGTAGGTGGTGATAATGATGTCGTGATGCTGCAGCTCTTCCGGTATCCGCAGCCTTGCGGGGCCGTGATGGATATGATAGGAAATGCCGGGAGTGAACTTCTTGATCTCGTTCTCCCAGTTATAGATCAGCGTGGTGGGGCAAACCACCAGCATGGTGCATTGCTCGTGCTCGTTTTTGTAGTGCTGGATGAAGGTGAGCGCCTGCACGGTCTTACCCAAACCCATATCGTCCGCCAGGATGCCGCCCCATTTTACCTCGTCGAGGTAATTGAGCCACTGGAAACCGCTTTCCTGGTACGGCCGCAGCAGCGCGTTCACATTCCCGGGCAGCGGCACGTTCCTGATCTCGTCGAACTGCAGCAGCTTGCGGCGCTTTTCGTCCAGCTCCACGAGTATGCGGTCGTCGTCGATGAACTCGTACAGCTCGTCGATCACGGAAAAGTTGTATTTGCTCAGCTTCAGCCCGGCGCCTTTATCTTTTTCCTCGCCGATTTTGAAAAGAAGGGAATATTTTTTCAGCCATTCTTCCGGCAGCAGGCCCAATGTGCCGTCCGCCAGCTGCACGTAATTCTGTTTGTTGGCGAGCGCGCGTTTGATGTCGCGGATACCTACTTTCTGATCGCCGTACACCACTTCCACCTGCGCGTCGAACCAGTCGATGCCGGAGCTGATCTGCAGGTTGGTAACGGGTTTCTGCGGATTAAAACGGAAGTTGCGCAGCTGCTCGAAGCCGAATACGCGAACGTCCATTTCTTTCAGCGCGTCAAAAAAGAGGAAGAACCAGTTGTTCTTCAGCGCTTCCTTGGAGCGGAGATAGAAATAATTATAGTTGGTGAGATGCGTAAAGTTGGTATGCAGCGTGCGCAGCTGCGCCACGAAAGCGTTTTCCGCTTCCTTGTTGCGGTGTATCACCAGCACTTTGCTGCCTTCCTGCACGGTGATGCGCGTTTCTTCGTTCCATTCCACCTCGTGGCCGTGGTAAGCAAAACCGGGCTGTATCACGAAGGTTTCGCCCATTTCTTTCAGGTACACGCGGGTTTCGGGCACGATGTCGTCCACCTCGGCCAGCAGCCCGGTGTCGAACTGCACGGCGTAATTTTTACCGAGCGGCAGCATTACTTCTTTGAGAAAATCCTGCCATTCGCTGTTGGGCACTTTCAGGGCGTGCATCTGCTGGTAGCGCATGATGCTGATGCTGTCCTGCGCGTTGGTGAACGTATAAATGGCGCCGTTGTAAAGGAACAGCATGGGGCTGGCCCACTGGTTGGCGGACACGTTCACCGGTTCCCCCTCTATATCTACCCAGGCGGTCACTTCCACATGCCCGTCCACCTGGTCCGCTTTAAAATATGGCTTCAGCGGGTCGGTATCCACCTGCACCAGCTGGAGGTTCTTGGTTTTGAAAGGCTGCCCGTCGCGCAGCAGGAACACGAGGCGGTGCTCGGCCAGCAGGGGCATCAGCTTCATCAGCTTGGGATGCAGGTAATCCACGATCAGCTCCATGGTTTCGAGGGGCAAACCGTCCTCATTTTCATGCATGATGTTTTCCCAGATGCCGGCGAAGGGGGAGTTTTTATTGAGGAACTTGCTGACCTCGGAATGCTGCAGCTTGCGGATCGGCGTAATGAGGTCGCGGTCCTTTTCCTTGAACTGGTAAAAGTCCACGTATTTGGTCAGATCGAGCCGGCTTACGAGGGAAACGAACTCGGTCTCCTCTTCGTTGGCCTCGCCGCTCACCAGCTCCGCCTGGAAGTAGGGGAACAGGGTGTCGTTGGCGTTGAGCACCACGCCGAGGCGGCGTGTAGCCGTGATCGTTTCTTCTGCCACGGGTTCGGGCTGTGCGTTGGCGGGCGCTTCCACTTTTTTGATGCTGGGGTCCAGCACACGGAGGAAGGGTTTGCCGTTCATATAAGAGAAGGCGAACTTGCCGTTCAGGTCGTCGCTGAGGGAATAGCCGTAGGAGGAAAGGAGCTTGTTCTTTTCCTTGTCCCAGTTGCGGAGCGTGTCAAAATAAAACGGGCCGTGGGCATGCAGCAACTGCAGGAACAGGGCGGTCTTATGCACGCAGATGGGATGCTCGTGCTCGTCGCAGGTGCAATGGGTGTCGAAGTTGCGCTCTTCGTTGCGCTGCAGGATGAGGGGGTATTTTTTCCCTTCGTGCCGCAGCTCGGCTTCCACTTTTTCGTCCTTGGCGGATTTGATCACGGCCTGCGTTTTGCGCAGGATGCGTTCGGCCTCGGCCATGATGGTGCTGGAAGTGAGCAGCTTGATCGTTTTCAGATCGATGGACTTCATCTTCACCAGCGTGTGCTGCTGGTCGTACTGCGTTTCGTAGGATTCGAAATGATTGCGGTCCAGCATTTCCTGCAGCTGGAAAAGCGCGGCGGCCTCGTGCCTGCAAATGTCGCCGAGATTGTAGGGGCATTGGCAGCGCACGCTCATGGTGGCCGGCTCGTGGTATTTGTTGATGGTAACTTTATAATAATTGGCGTGCGTGTCGCTTTTCACGCGGAAAGAGGCGGAACGGAGCACGGGATCGCCTTCCAGCAGCTCCACGCCGCCGGTCGCGAAGATGCGTTTTCCCCGCCGGATCACCTCATCGGTCCCGTTGTTGTATACATATTTTAATAAGTGGGGCAGCGACATGCTTTTCCTGTGATCACCTTCTTTTGCATGAGCCAAGGGTTAATATTCTTTCGTTGATCTACCGGGACTTTCACTGGTCTTTTTCTCCATTCTTCCAAAAAATCGGCTCATGAAAAGGCAATCCACAAAAGTAAGCATAAAAATTCATATAGCGCGTGCGGAAGGGAAGGAATAGCACGTTCAGGGGGGCTCTGGCGAAAAAATGTGCAACTCAAACAAAAAATTATCCATTGAGCAAGGGGGGTATATGACGCTAATTTTGTATAAAAATTTTCTATGGGAAACAACACACTTCTTGAGAACACAAAAACAAAAAACCTGGGACTTTTTATTCTCCGCGCTGGAGTCGGCATATTATTCTTTGTATTCGGCTGGCAGAAGATCGCCGGCGGGGAGCAGGTATGGAACGGCGTAGGCAGTGCCATGCAATTCGTGGGCATTTCCGCCTGGCCGGTATTCTGGGGCCTGATGGCCACGCTGGCCGAATTTACCGGCGGTTTGCTGCTGGTGCTGGGTCTTTTCACCCGGCCCGCGGCCGCTTTCCTCGCCTTCACCATGATCATGGCCACCATCCTGAAAGGCGCTACCGGCACGGGTATCATCGACTGGTACGCTCCGTTCACCATGCTGCTGATCATGATCTTCTTTATTCTCAACGGCAGCGGCGTATATTCCATCGACAGCATCCTGCGCGCGAGAAAACACAACCTGGCGTAACATTATTATTAAACCGATCAAAAAAAGGGCTGGCCGGATCTTATACCGGTCAGCCCTGATTTATTTTATGCGCTGCATGCGCTATTTTTCCTTTACGAGCTCGCCGTTGCGCAGCAGCGGCAGCACGTTGGCGCCGTCGGGGGTGAGGCAGAAACGGATGTCTTCCTCCAGGCCGTAGCGGGCGAGGCGCTGGTAATGACTGGCTTTTTTCATGAACCCGAACAGGTCGTCCTTCGCGCTCCGGTAAAGCGTTTCGGCGGCAAGCGCGGAATCGCAGTTCACGTCGAAATGTTCGCGGATGCGGCTCACCACGGCGCCGGCGAACAGGGTGTCTTCCATATTCACGCGGTCTTTCCAGGCGGCGCAGCCGAGTATCACGTTCTGGCCCTGCGAAATGAGGTATTCGCAAACGGAGGATATGTTGGGGAAGGAACCGGTGACGATCTGCACGGCGTCTTTCGCCATATGCAGCAGCTTGGTGCCGTTGGTGGTGGTAAGCACCAGCACTTTGCCGCCGATAAATTCTTCCGGGTATTCGAAGGGCGAATTGCCATGCAGCAGCCCGTCCGCGATCTTGCCGTCCCTTTCGCCGGCGGTAATGGCGTTCAGCTGCCGGCCGATGCTCACGCATTCTTCCACGGTAGCCACGGGTATCACTTTGGCCGCGCCGTTGTAAAGGGCCGTGCAAATAGTGGAAGTAGCGCGCAATACGTCAATGATCACGACGATGCTGTTCTTTACGTCGTACAGGTGAAGGAGCGCCGGGTACAAACATACCTCCAGCTTTGGTTTGGTATTCTCGGTCATTCGTTTTTTTGTTTTTTTAATCGAGGATCACGCGCCACTTTTCGGATTCCGCGTATTCCTTGATGATCCGGTTGCGCAGCAGCAACAGCCGTTTCATGTATTTTCTCAGGTATAGCTTCTCAAACCACCTGCCAACTTTGCCGTAAGGCGTGCCGAACTCCATGATGTCGATCATCACGGTACCGTTGTCGATCTCGCGGAAAAAGTGCTCGTGCTTCATAAAAGCAAAATCCCCTTTTTCCATTTCGTCGCAAAAGTACTGCGGTTTTTGCATCGCGGTGATCCTGACGGTGAGCTCGCGCATTTTGCGAAGGTGTTTCGCGCGCCAGGTAACCGTTTCATCATAATCTATCAAACCACTGGTGCGGCCTTTTACGGCTTCTTCCTGTAAATGTTCCATGCTGCGTTTGTGCAGCGTGATGCTCCTGCTCAAGTCGAATACCCGGGGCATGGGCGCATGAATAACAGTGGTCAGATGAATAAGCGGCATAGCAGTGATACTTTAAAGATATGGTCGTGAATAATGGCTAAAATCGGCTTCAATAACGCTGCTGATCCTGGAAAATTGCTTCCCCCGGTTTAGCCGAGGAAAGGCACTTTCACCACTTTTGCTTTCAGGAGCTTGTCTCGCACTGCAATATATATCTCAGAATCGAGGCTTGCAAAGGCTGTTTTTACATATCCCAGCCCAACGGCCTTCTGCAGCGACGGCGATTGCGTGCCGGAGGTCACCCGGCCGATAGTGTTGCCGGCCGCGTCCTTAATCTCGTAATCGTGGCGGGGAATGCCTTTGTCGACCATTTCAAAGCCGACCAGCTTCTGCGCCACGCCTTCCGCTTTCTGTTTTTCGAAGATCTGGCGGGAGGTGAAGTCTTTGGTGAACTTCGTGATCCAGCCGAGACCTGCTTCCAGCGGGCTGGTGCGGTCGTCGATGTCGTTGCCGTAAAGGCAGAAGCCCATTTCGAGGCGGAGCGTGTCGCGCGCGCCAAGACCGATGGGTTTGATGCCTTTGGATGCGCCCGCGGCGAAAATGGCGTCCCACACCTTGTCGGCCGCGCCGTCCTTGTCCTCAAAATAGATCTCGATGCCGCCCGCGCCGGTGTAGCCGGTGGCGCTGATCAGCACGTTTTCCACCCCCGCGAAAGCGCCTTTCACGAAGGTGTAGTATTTCAGGTTCACGATGTCTTTGTCCGTCAATGCCTGCAGCGCGCTGGTGGCGTTCGGCCCCTGGATGGCGAGCAGACAGGTTTTGTCGGAAATGTTATGCATTTCCACGTTTTTGGTGTTGAAACGGGTGATCCAGTTCCAGTCCTTTTCGATATTGCTGGCGTTCACCACCAGCATGTACACGTTGTTCTCCTCAATGCAGTACACCAGCAGGTCGTCCACGATGCCGCCTTCCTCGTTGGGCAGGCAGCTGTACTGCGCCTTGCCGGCGGCCAGCTTCGACGCGTCGTTGCTGGTCACGCGCTGGATGAGGTCGAGCGCATTTTCGCCTTTCAGGATAAATTCGCCCATATGGCTCACATCAAACACCCCTACGCTGTTCCGCACGGCGGCATGTTCGTCGTTGATGCCGGTGTAAGAGATCGGCATATTGTAACCCGCAAAAGGGGCCATTTTAGCGCCCAGCGCAATGTGTTTGTGTGTGAATGGCGTGTTCTTCATTACCTGATAATTTTTCTTTTTTGTTGTAACTCCTTCAAAGTGCGGCAAATTTAGCATATAATTTGAGTATAAAACAAAGAGGGGGGCGGGGTCAGACAATCCCGTGATAAATATCGCGTTTGATAACCGTTTCCCTATTTTTGTCACCAAAATTGCCTTTTGCAGTGAAAAAGACTTACCTGTTGCTGCCGCTCGTTTGCCTCGCGCTGGCGGCCCACCCGCAGAAGAAAGCAGACCGGAAAACCCTCGCGAATCTGCAGACCCACATTACTTACCTCTCTTCGGACAAGCTGGAGGGCAGGCGCACCGGCACCGCCGGGGAGCGGCTGGCCGCCACTTACATCGCGGAGCAGATGAAGCTGGAGGGGCTGAGCCCGAAAGGCGACGACGGCTACCTGCAAACCTTTATCGTGCGGGAAGGAAGGGAGCCCGGCCTTAAAACCCGCCTGCTCATCGATCATAAACCCCTGCCCACAGGGCAATACATGCCGCTGCCTTTCAGCGCCAGCAAAGCCGCCAAAGGCGACGTGCTGCCCGGCGTGAACGAGCCGGAGAACGTGTGGCTCATCAATGTAAAAGACGCGGAAGACGAGATCAATCCCCATGGCGAGCCCATGGAATATTATATCAAAAAAACCAAAGAGGCCAAACAAAGCGGCGCCACCGGCATCGTGTTCTTCAACGGGCCGGAAGACCTGCGTACCGTTACCCGCTGGCTGGACGGAAAGCCCGGGCCGCTGCAAATCCCCGCCATATGGGCCGGCCCGGAAGCCAGCAAAATATTCTCCGCGGACAATGCCAGCGGTTTCGAGCTGGACATGGAAGTGGACTTCCAGCCGAGCAAACGCACCGGCACCAACGTGATCGGCTATATCGACAATGGCGCGCCCTCCACCATCGTGCTTGGCGCGCATTACGACCACCTGGGCTACGGTGAGGACAATAATTCCCTCGCTCCCGGCGAAAAGGCCGTGCACAACGGCGCGGACGACAACGCCAGCGGCACCGCCGCGCTCATTGAGCTGGGCCGCCTGCTGAAAGAGTCCAAACTGAAACGCAACAATTATTTGCTGATCGCTTTCTCCGGCGAAGAGCTGGGGCTGTTCGGCAGCAAATATTTCACCGGGCACTCCACTATTCCGCTCGCTTCCTTGAATTATATGGTGAATATGGACATGGTGGGCCGTCTCACCAAAGAAAAAGGCCTGCAGATCGGCGGTGTCGGCACCTCTCCCGTTTGGGGCGAAGTATTGAAAGACGCCGTTCCTTCCAGCCTGAAGGTCATCTACGACTCCTCCGGCGCCGGCCCGTCCGACCATACTTCGTTCTACCGCAAAAACGTGCCCGTGCTGTTCTTCTTCACCGGTACGCACGGCGATTACCACAAGCCCGGCGACGATGCGGACAAGATCAACTACGAAGGCGGACTCTCCATCGTGAAGCTCGTGTACGAGGTCATCGAAAAAACCGACCGGCAGCCCAAGCTCGCCTTCACCAAAACCCGCGACATGCAGACGGGAAGCAGCGCGCGGTTTTCCGTTACGCTCGGCATCATGCCCGATTACACCTGGTCGAAGGGCGGTGTGAAAGTGGACGGCGTGAGCGATGGCAAACCCGCCAAAAAAGCGGGCATCCTCACCGGCGACCTCATCACGCAGCTGGGCGATTTCCCCGTATCAGACCTTGAAACCTATATGAACGCGCTCGGCAAATTCAAGGCCGGCGACAAAACCACGGTGACCGTAAAACGCGGCGAAACCGATAAAGTATTTGATATCAGTTTTTAATCGCGGTTTTTATAACTTGCAGCATGCGATATATCGTTCTTATGCTGGCCCTGTTATCCGCCGCTGCGTGTAACCCTGTCCGTGACAAAACGGACACCACGAATTACGACGTGATCAGCGAAAAATGTTTTGTGCTGAGAGAGCATCCCATCCGTACGGACAGCGCGGTGAATGCGAACCGCGACAGTATCGTCCGTTTCCTGGAAGCGAACCGGTACAAAGCGAGGTACATTACAAAAGACAGCCTGCTGTTCCGCCGCGACAACGGGCTGCAGGTGGAGATCGTGCTTCCGCCGCCCACCGATGCCTGGGAATCCGGCACCATCGTTGTTTTTGACCCTATGAAAAACCCGCTCTTCGTGAACCTGCACAAAGGACCGTCGCAGGTAAAACAGTATGTAAGCGGGAATTGATCCCTAAAATTTTATCCCTTGCCAGTTCATCAACATATCAGGGTGACGGCAGATGCCGTTGTACTGCGATTTTCGTCGAAAGAAGGAATGATGGTGCTGCTTTGCAAACGCAGCATTCCCCCGCACATCTTCAAATGGGGCCTGCCCGGCGGTTTTGTGCAGAACGACGAGCCGCTGGAAGACGCGGTGCATCGCGAGATCCGCGACGAAACGGGGCTGAAGGTGAATTATCTCGAACAGATGCGCACCTGGGGCCGGCCGGACCGCGACCCGCGCGGGCGCATACTCTGCGTGGCGCATCTGGGCCTTGTCAAACCCGCGGCATCAAAGCTCATTCTTGGCGCGGGCAACAAAGAAGCCCGCTGGTATCCCGTCAAAGAACTGCCCGTTACCGCGTTCGACCACGCCGAAGTGATCGCCGGCGCCATCGGGCACCTGCGCGGCCGCCTGCGCTCCGAGCCGCTGGCCTTTGAGCTGCTCGATCAGAAATTCCCCGTTTCCGAACTGGAAAAACTCTACGAATGGGTGTACAACCGGCAGATCGACCGGCGGAACTTCCAGAAAAAAATGCATTCCCTGGGGCTGCTGGCTATCCAGCAGGAAAAATTGAAACATCCTTTACAAGGCCGCCCCGCTCAATTATATAGCTTCAACGGGCAAAAATTCGCCGAACTGAAGCAAAAAAGCGGGTACGTGGAAATTTTCTCCTAACGGCTTGATTATCAATTTTTGCATCCGTTTTACACAAAAAACATATTATTTTAAAGTAAAATCCCAAAAGTTTGTGTAAAAAGTACGGGAAACCGGTTACGCATATGCCAAAGCCTTTATCTGTATTGACTTTCATGCGATTGAGACGATAAAATAACGTGCAAGTCCGTGCTGAAACCTTACATTCGTAGAGGCTAACCCTCACTGCATATGAAGAACCTCATTTTACTGGCGGACGCTTATAAATATTCCCATCACAAGCTTTACGTTCCGGGCACCACGCATATTTATTCTTATCTCGAAAGCCGCGGCGGCCGGTTTGACGAAACCGTTTTTTACGGTCTGCAGTATTTGCTGAAAGCCTATCTCGAAGGCCCGGTGATCACCGCGGAAAAGATCCGCGAAGCGGGGGAGATGCTGCCCGAAGTATTTGGCCGCAGCGATGTGTACGATGCTTCGCGGTTTGAATATATCCTGGAAAAGCACGGCGGACATTTGCCGGTGAAGGTCCGCGCAGTGCCCGAAGGCAGCGTGGTGCCGGTAAAAAATGTGCTGATGACCATCGAGAACACCGACCCGGCGTGTTACTGGCTGACCAATTTCCTGGAAACCCTGCTGATGCAGGTGTGGTATCCCTGCACGGTGGCTACTTTGTCGCGGGAGATCAAAAAGATCGTGACGCAGTATTATGAATCCACCGCCAGCGCCGCGTCGTTCGCGGGGATCGATTTTGTGCTGAACGATTTTGGTTTTCGCGGCGCCAGCTCGGTGGAAAGCGCGGGCATCGGCGGCAGCGCGCATCTTGTGAACTTCAGCGGCAGCGATACTTTGGCGGCTTCCACCTTCGCAAAAAGATATTATCATGCGGCCACCGCGCCGGGGCTTTCCATCCCCGCCACGGAACATTCCATCGTTACCTTGCGGGGGGAGGAAGGGGAAGCGGCTATTTTTAAACATGTGCTGGATACTTTCCCCACCGGCACGATCGCCTGCGTGTCCGATTCGTATAATATTTTCCGCGCCTGTTCCGATTACTGGGGCGGGGAGCTGAAAGAGCAGGTGCTGGCGCGGAAAGGCACGCTGGTGATCCGGCCCGATTCCGGCGATCCCGTGCGCACCTTGCTGGAAGTGTTTTTTATACTGATGGAAAAATTCGGGCACACCGTCAACGAAAAAGGCTACAAGGTGCTGCCGCCGCAGGTGCGCGTGATACAGGGAGACGGCATCAGCTATACTTCCATTCCCGAAATATACGAAGCGCTGAAGCAGGCCGGCGTGAGCGCGGAAAACCTCGTGCTGGGCATGGGCGGCGCGCTGCTGCAGCGCGTGAACCGCGATACGCAGGAGTTCGCTTTAAAATGTTCTTACGCGGAGATCGGCGGGCAGGGCGTGGACGTATATAAATCGCCCGTGGAAATGGATGCCGAAGGCAATATGCGCACGTCCTTTAAAAAATCGAAGGCGGGGAAGCTGAAGCTGGTGAAAGATGCCGCAGGATTGAAGACCGTGGCGGCTTCCGCAGCGGGAAGGGACCTGCTGCAAACCGTGTTCGAGAACGGGAAGCTGGTGAAAGACCAGCGGTTTGACGATATCCGCAAACTGGCGGCTTTATAGTATATTGAGATACCTATGAAGAAATATTTTTCGCGCCCCGATATATTGCTCCTGCTAATGGCCGGCCTGATGGCGGCGGCCGGTGCCATGACCGATGCCGATACGGCGATCGACCTGCATTTTCATCATACTTATTATATCGTCAGTATTTTTCACCTGGCGATCGTATATGCGGTGCTGTTAGTCGCGGAAGCTGGGCTTTACACCGCAACGTCCCGGTTCAGGCAATGGCGGTGGATGCAGGTGTTTCATGTTGCCAGTCTGCTGATTTCGCCGTTGCTGCTTGTTGTTTCAAGCGGCGTATTTACCGAGCGGCGCTATTTTGATTACAGCAGCCAATCTTCCTTTTTATTGCAGCGCCCGTTTCTAGTGTGGTGGCATGTTGCGGGGATATTGATCTTCCTCGCGGGGCATCTCGCATTTCTCGTGAACATTGTCGCGGGATTTTTCCGCGGTAGAAAGAGCCGGAGATAATAGCAGCGCTCGTTGCCGGAAATCGCCGAAACCTTCCGGCGTAGTTTTTGCCGCTTTCCTTCATTATTATTCACTTTCGCCGCAGGACGCATTTGCGGCAGCAAACCCATTGCTGCATGAAACTACTTTCACGCCCCGACCTTCAACTGTACCTGCTCACTTTACTGCTGCTTATTGCCGGCATTACCGTGATATGCATGGCCGCGGAAAGCCGCACGGAAATCATCGAGCTATTGAGCTTGCCTGCCGCCGTGGGTTTCTTTATTGTCGTGGAAGCGGTGATCTACAGTTTTACCATTCGTTACCGGCAACGCAAATGGCTGCAATACGTTCATGTGGTGTCGCTGTTCGTATTCGCTGTTTTTGCCGTGGTGTTCCTGAACGATTATCTCTCGCAGCCGGAAGCGATGAACTTCGGGGAGATGGAAGCGGAAAACCGGCGCATGGCAAATATCCTCCGCCCTGTCGCGATCCTTTTTATCGCGGGGCAGGTGGCTTTTTTTATCAACATCATCGTAGGTTTTGCGGCGGGTAAAAAAACGGGGGCATGATGGTATTTTAACAAACATTTATGTTAACCAGCGGCATTTGGCACAATAACATAACATATTGCCGGTCAAATATTTTTTTGCATATTGCGGCCCTATGCGTAAAGCGATCTCTGCTCTCTCCCTGTGCGTGTTGGCAAGCTCCGGTCTGAAGGCGCAGGATTCCCTCCTCGCCGCCAGGAAAAGTTCACTGTTTCCTTTGCCCGTGCTCGGGTTTTCCCCCGAAAAAGGCCTGGAGGTGGGCGTTGCGGCGCTTTACTCGTATTACGGCGATAAGAAGGATCCTTCCCCCTTCACCCGTAACTCTTCCGCCAGCCTGTTGGCCACTTTTACCACCAACAAACAGTTCAAGCTGGACCTGCGTACCGAAAACTGGACGCGGAACAACGACTGGCATATCAAAACGAATATCCGTTACCACGATTTCCCGTTCTATTTCTACGGCCTGGGCGATACCACGCATTATGCAGACCGTTCCCTCGTGGGCAACCAGCGGTATAAGCTGCTCGCGGAAGCGGAAAGGCGCATCACCAGCCACTTTTACGCAGGCTTGTCCGTAACGTACCAGCACGACGTATTCACCCAGGACGAGAACAAAGGCATCTATCCCGAAAAATCGCTGGTGGACAAAGAAGGCGGCTACGTGACTTTCCTTGGCGCAACGGCCGTGTATGACAACCGCGATAACCAGAACTACTGTACGCTTGGAACTTATCTCCGGCTGAACGTGGCGTATGCGCCGAAGTTCCTCAGCAAGCACCCGCTCTGGCGCATCGAGGCTAAAGGCAGCCAGTTTTTCCGCCTCTCGCAACGCAGCACGCTGGGGATAAACGGCTACGGGCAGTCGCTGCAGGGCAATACGCTGCCGTTCTACCTGCTGCCCGAAATGGGCAACGACAACATCATGCGCGGTTATTACACCGGCCGCTACCGCGATCAGAACTACCTGGCCGCGCAGGCGGAATACCGTTACTTTATCGATCCCAAAATGCGCATCAATATCTGGTTCATCGACATGCATCCCACCTTTGCGCTGGCGGGCTTCGCAGGTACGGGCACGGTGTTTTCCAACCGCACGTTTTCTTTCGACCGGCTGAAACCTAACTATGGCCTGGGTATCCGTTATTTTTACGACAAGCACGCCCGGCTCACCGTACGGCTGGATTATGGCTGGGGCGAAAAACGGGCGGGGGAGAAACGGCAGAGCGGGTTATATCTTTCCGTGTCGGAAGCTTTTTAACCATTACGGCGCCAGGATGCGCCTGCTTATCGGAAGTGTGGCGGTTCCCCAGGCTAACCGTTTCTGGGCTTACCTTTCCCTTCATTCTTTGCGTTAAAGCGCATAAAAAAGCCGCTCCTTGCGGGAGCAGCCGGTATCTTGGAGTATCTTGGAATTAGCGTTTTACGTACTTGATCATGGCGTACAGGAACATGGCGCCAAAAAGGATGATAAAAAACCAAACGCCGAAATGGCCGATCTTGTTGCCGAGCTCATAAGTCGAGTTGAGTAATACATTCAACAGCATGATATACAGTTTTTAAATATTTCAAGGGGCAAGTTAGCTTATTATGCCGAAATAGACAATGAGTTTCCTCAATTTTCAACCCTTCAGCCCGCTTTTTCCTTTGATACGACCGCTATCAGCTTGTATTCATAAGCGCCCACGTCCTGTATTCCCGGGTCGCGGGGAATGCGGTTGACCCTCAGCTTGTAGATGTTCCCCTTTTCGAACGTAAACCCTTCAATCGGCTCCATCAGCTTCTCCCAAGGCTCGCCGGCGGGCGTCATCATTTTATCGCCGTATTGCACCTGGTAACATTTCGTTTTGCCGAAACCGGGGCCGCGGTCGCATTCGTCTTCGGATTTCACCCATATTATCAGCTCCTTGTTGGCCGGACCGGGTTTTTCTTTTCGCACCAGCGTAAGCCCGTCCGTGCCATAATCGCTGCCGGTGTAGCGGAGGCTTTGGCCTTCCTGCAGAAAAGTGAGCGTGTCTTTTTCCGGGTTGCCGCTGCCCACCGTTACCAGCGTAACAAGCACAGTGTTGCTGTCCGGCATGGACCAGTTGCCGATCTGCACGATCTCGGGCGTGGCGTTGAGGTAGTCGGTGGTCATTTCCACATCTTTCGCGGAGCGGAGGGTGAGGCCGATCAGCCTGCCGGGGCTGGATGCCGCGGGAAGGCTTGCTTCATAATACCCTTCGGGCGAAGCGGTAACGGAAACCGCTGTGCTGTCCGCCACACCGTTCTTTACACGGCTTCCGCAGCCGGCGGCAGCAAAGGCCGCGGCCAACATCATGACGTGATGTTTTTTCATACGATCGTTTTTTGGATAACAATCAAAATGCATTTGTGTTGATGACCCCCGGACGCCGGGGCCGTTTATTGCTCTACAAACGTTGTATCGAACATAACCGGCCGGGCGCTTCGTTTGCCGGCGTTTTGGTTAACACGGCCGGGCGCGCCAAAGGTTTCTTGCCTGACAAATAACGAC
>CBINIO010000002.1:0-37164 GCA_966250725.1 uncultured Chitinophaga sp. | reverse complement strand
GCCTGTCTTGAAATCCACGACCTGAACGAGATCCGGGCCGACGCAAAGCCTGTCACGCTCCAGTTCCCTGATTCCCAGGTAACCCCGGCGCCACGGTAAAAATAAAACTCGCCCGCCGAGGCATACGGCCGCAACACCTCGCTTTCCTTTTTCACCTGCATCACCGCCGCGCTTTTGCCAAATGAAAATCCCTGCCACTGTATCAGCCCCTGTCCCATGTTCACCGTAAAATCCCCCAACGCCAGCGTCCTCACCTTTCCCAACCGCTGCAAAAACAAATGGAATCCCAGGTGATCGCCCAGCCACGGCGCTCCTTTCCGCATCCAGGTTTCCCCGGCGTCTTTCTCCATTACGATGCCCCAGCTCGCGTATTTCCCAAAACGGTACCGGTAGCGCCACATCATTTTATCCGCGCTGCCCAGGTAGCGCACCGCTTCATCCCCGCCGCGCAAATACCCTTCGGCGTTTTCCAGCACCCGGCCATACCGCAGCTCCAGCTGGTGTTTCCCGCGGCGGACATAATCCTTCAGCGTATAATACGGCTCCAGCCCGCTGCCGGCGGTTACATAGGGCAGCAACGAACGGATCAGCGGCAGCTCGAACCCGGGCACGGCCTGCAATTCATAGATAGACACCAGCGCCCCGAGCGCTTCGCGGTATTGCAGGAACGCATTCACCTGGAACACGTCCAGCAAACCCAGCGCGTGCAGCGCCGCGGCGTCGGCCGTGTTTAGATTCAGCTTCCTGCGCCTGTATGCCGCCAGTTCCTGGTATCGTTCATCATTCTCCTGCGATGCGATCTCTTCCTCCCCCGTTCTTTCCAGTTCGCGCCCCGCGCTTTGCTCCCATAACATTTCCAGCGGGTACTCCTCCTCCTGCGCCCATACTTTTAGCTGCACCAGCAGGAACGCCGCCATGATCATCATTCCCTTCCCCATACCCATAATATGCCCGGTGTAATACCCAGGGTTGGATGAAAACTTCCCGTCACTCCCAGCCGCCAGCGCGCCCCGCCATACCCTACGCCCGCAAACTGGTACACCGGCTGCGTGGCCCAGCCGCCCATCACCACAAAACGGTCCACCGGCCGGTAAACACCCAGCACCCGTACCGCCAGCGGCCTGCCTGCCTCCTTCCGCAGCGCCGCTTCCAGCCGCACCTGCGCGGATGCCTGGTAACCCAGCGTTACGCTGCTGAACCCATCGTCGCCGCGCGGATGGTACAGATGCAAGCCCATATTCAGCTGCGGGCCCAGCTGCCAGTCCAACCCCGCTTCCGCGCCGGGGCCCGCCCGCCTGTAATTCAATCCCGCCGCTGCTTTCAGCCTGTTCCCCAACGGCAGTGCATAACAAAGCCCCGCCAGGTATTCGCGGTAATAACGATACCCCAGCTGCCATAACTTCAGCCCGGCTACGCCACCCGCTACGGGTAAGCCTAACGCCAACGCATGCACGCTCAATTCCTTCAGCATAAACCGCCGCTCCGTATATACGCCTGCCGCCGCATGCTTCAGCAATACCAGCCGCGCCGGTTCCTGAAAAACAGTAAAAACTTCCGAAAAACTCCCGTTCAACGGGACCTGAAAAGCCTGCAGCAACAACAGCTGCAGCCAGAGCCGACAAACAATGATCATCATAAAAAACGGTTATCAAACAATGCAGCAAATGTAAAGGGGAAGACGATCAGGTACAAAAAAAATATCTCCGGAATTCAGAGAATCCGGAGATATAATTCGGTAAAAATCCTAGAATAAGCCGTACAGCTCTGAATCTACGCGGGAGATAATTTCTCCGAGATCTTCTTCGTTATCGGGGAATTTATTTTTGTCCACGTCGATGATCAGCAGCGGGCCGTCCTTGTATTTCTCGATCCAGGCGTTGTAAAATTCGTTCAGCCGTTTCAGGTAGTCCAGCCGGATATTCTCTTCGTATTCCCTGCCCCGTTTCTGGATCTGCGCCACCAGCGTAGGTACGGAAGCCTGCAGGTAGATCAGCAGGTCCGGCGGCTTTACCATGCCTTTCAGCGTTTCGAAAAAATTAAAATAATTGTCAAAGTCGCGCTTGGTCATCAGCCCCATTTCGTAAAGGTTGGGCGCGAAAATGTGCGCGTCCTCGTAAATGGTGCGGTCCTGTATCACGGTGTCTTTCCCATGCTGTATGTCCACCAGCTGCTTAAGCCGGCTATGCAGGAAATAGATCTGCAGGTTGAACGACCAGCGGGGCATATCGTCATAAAAATCGCTCAGGTAAGGATTGTGCTCTACGTCCTCGAACTGCGGCACCCAACGGTAATGTTTGGCGAGCATTTCGGTCAGGGTGGTTTTTCCGGCGCCGATATTACCGGCTACAGCGATGTGCTTGATCTTATTCTTTGCCATGCATGGGGGATATGAATCAACAAGTTAAAAAAAATCAATAGTAATTTAAGCCCATTAATTTCCGGGCTTCCGAGAGCGTTTGCGAAGCAGTGGCGCGGGCCTTGTCCGCCCCTTCGCGCATGATGCGGTGAAGGTACGCATGGTCCTGCTGGATGGCCGCCGCCTTTTCACGGATAGGCGCGATAAACGCCGCCATATCTTCTCCCAGTTGTTTCTTCATATCCCCATAACGGATATTGCATTTGTTAAAAGCTTCTTCGAAGAATTGCAGGGTATCGGGGGTGGATACCAGCTTCATAAGGGTGAACAGGTTTTCGATATAGTCCGGTTTCTCCGCATTTTCCTGCTGCGGGCCGCTGTCCGTTTTGGCCTTTTTGATCTTGTTGCGGATCGCGTCGTCGGAATCGCTGAGATAGATGGTCGAATTTTCATTCTCGCTTTTGCTCATTTTCCCGTTGCCGTCCAGGCTCATGATTCGCACGAGATCGTCGCCATAATTAAAAGCGAACGCATCGGGGAACAGGTAGCCGTAACGGTTATTGAACCGCTGCGCGAAGTTGCGGCACATTTCGAGATGCTGTCCCTGATCCTTGCCCACGGGCACTTTCACGGCGCGCTGCACGAGGATGTCCGCCGTCATCAGCACGGGATAGGTCAGCAGGCCGGCATTCACGTTATCAGGGTTCTGGCGCACTTTGTCCTTGAAGGTGGGCACTTTTTCCAGCTCTCCTTTATACGCCAGCATATTGAGCAGCAGGTACAGCTCGGCGATCTCGGGAATGTCGCTTTGCGCGTACAGCGTCACCTTTTCAGGATCGAGCCCGGAAGCGATATTTTCCGCCAGTACGCGGTACACATTGCCGCGCAGCTGTTTCGGGTCGGGATGAGTAGTAAGGGCATGCCAGTCCGCCACAAAAAAATAGCAGTTAAACTCTTCCTGCATCCGGATATAATTACGGATTGCGCCAAAATAGTTCCCTAAATGCAAAATGCCTGTGGAGCGGATGCCGCTGACAACGATTTCTTTTTCCTTTCCCATATCGGGGCGCAATTTAATAAATTTTAACATGGTGATATGTTTCCGGCGGCAGAATGCCCGCCTTTTATCCCTATTTTTGCCTATCGATCACATTTATCGATTATATGAATACAATTTATTAGCTTTAAAACGTTAATTTGAACCCATGGAAGTGAACGACGCACTGATCAGCCAGCTGGCTACCTTGTCGAGGCTGGACATCAATGCCGCAGAGCAGGAAACCATCCGGCACGATCTTCAAAGGATGATCACCTTTGTGGAAAAGCTCGGAGAACTGGATACCACGAACGTGAAACCGTTGCTGCATATGACCCGCGATGTGAACGTGTTCCGCAAGGACGAGGTGAAACATCCCATCAGCAGGGAAGAAGGGCTGCAAAACGCGCCTGCGCATACGGAAGCGTACTTCAGCGTCCCTAAAGTAATCAAGAAATAATATGACCCAGTCTGTTATCCATCTCGAAGACATCCGCAAGAGCTATTTCATCGGCAAAAACGAATTGCCCGTGCTGAAAGGCGTTTCGCTCGACATCCTGAAGAACGAGTACGTTGCCCTGATGGGCCCTTCCGGCTCCGGGAAAAGCACGCTCATGAACATTCTCGGCGCGCTCGATACGCCTACCAGCGGCAAATACATCCTGAGCGGGCACGACGTCAGCCGGATGGAAGACAATGAACTGGCCCGCATACGCAACCAGGAGATCGGTTTTGTTTTCCAGCAATTCAACCTGATGCCCCGGCTTTCCGCTCTCGAAAACGTGGACGTACCGCTGATATACGCGGGCATCGGCAAACGGGAACGGGAGGACAAGGCGCGTGCCATGCTTGAGAAAGTGGGGCTGGGCGAACGCTACAAACACAAGCCCAACGAGCTTTCCGGCGGCCAGTGCCAGCGCGTGGCCATCGCCCGTGCGCTGGTGAACGATCCTTCGCTGATACTGGCGGACGAACCCACCGGTAACCTGGATACCAAAACCTCCGTGGAGATCATGGAGATCTTCGGCCGCATCCACGATTCCGGCAACACCGTTGTGCTCGTTACGCACGAAGAAGACATCGCCGAGCACGCGCGCCGCATCATCCGCCTGCGCGACGGCGTGATGGAATCCGACAGGATGAATCCCGTAAAAGCCCTCGCCCACTAGGCGATCCCACATCATATTCAAAAGGCGGCCCGCAGAAAGGCTGCCTTTTTTCTTTTGATTACCTTCGTAAAAAAGCAGACCATGGCCTTCAAGATATACACCAAAACCGGGGACAAAGGCAAAACCTCCCTCATCGGCGGCACCAAAGTATCCAAGAGCCATCTCCGGATCGATACCTACGGCACCGTGGACGAGCTGAACTCCTGGCTGGGCCTCGTGAACGACCATATCACGGACGGCGGCGTAAAAGCCGTGATCGGCGAAATACAGGACAGGCTCTTTACCATCGGCGCTTCGCTGGCTACCGACCCGGAGAAAAACGTCAAAATGAGCATACCCGACCTGCATGCGGAAGACGTAAAGCTGCTGGAAGACAAGATAGACGCCATGAACGAGGCGCTCCCGGAAATGAAACATTTTATCATTCCCGGCGGCCACCCGGCCGTGAGCAACTGTCATATCGCCCGCTGCGTATGCCGCAGGGCCGAGCGGCTGTGCGTGGCCATGCAGGAGGAAGGGATGCCCGTGGAGCCGCTGGTGCTGCAATATCTCAACCGGCTCAGCGATTACCTGTTCGTGCTCGCGCGGTACGCCGGCCATTTGCTGAACGTGCCCGAAATACCCTGGAAACCGCGGGTATGACATTCATTACCGGCTAAATTCCATATTTCGTGATTGAATCCGTAGGTTTGCAAAAATTTTTCTCTTTTCATGAATCTTATAGCTGAATTGCGCTGGCGAGGTATGATACAGGACATCAAGCCTGGTACGGAAGAACAGCTGCAAAAGGAAATGACCACCGCCTACATCGGCTTCGACCCTACGGCGGATTCGCTGCACGTGGGCAGCCTCGTGCCGATCATGCTGCTGGTGCACCTGCAGAAAGCCGGTCACAAGCCGCTGGCGCTCGTTGGCGGCGCTACCGGCATGGTGGGCGACCCATCGTTCAAGGCGGAAGAAAGAAAAATGCTGGACGAAGCCACCCTGCTGTATAACCAGCAATGCATCAAAGCGCAGCTGGAACGGTTCCTGGACTTCGACCCGTCCAAACCCAACTACGCAGAAATGGTGAACAACTACGACTGGTTCAAGGGTATTTCTTTCCTGAACTTCATCCGCGACGTAGGCAAACACATCACCGTGAACTACATGATGGCGAAAGACTCCGTAAAAAAGCGCCTCGATGGCGAAAGCGGCATGTCGTTCACCGAGTTCTCCTACCAGCTGATACAGGGTTACGACTTTTACCATCTTTACAATAACAAGAACTGCAAAATGCAGATGGGCGGCTCCGACCAGTGGGGCAATATCGTGACCGGCACCGAGCTGGTGCGCCGTATGGGCGGAGGCGAAGGATACGCTTTCACCTGCCCGCTGATCAAGAAAAAGGACGGCAGCAAATTCGGGAAATCCGAAAGCGGCAACATATGGCTCGATCCCGCCAAAACCACGCCCTACCAGTTCTACCAGTTCTGGCTGAACGCCGATGACGAGGACGCGGAAAACTATATCCGCATCTTTACGTTCATCGACGAACCCGCTATCAACAGCCTGATCGCCGAACACCGGCAAGACCCGGGGAAACGTGTGCTGCAAAAACGTCTCGCCAAAGAAGTGACCATTTTTATCCACGGCGAAACCGAATACGAAGCCGCGCTGAGGACCACCGAAAGCCTCTTTAGCAAAAACGCGGGCGTGGACGTATTAAAAGATATGTCGGAAGAGCAGCTGCTGCAAACGCTCGCCGGCGTAGACCTGAAGGAAATGCCCAGCACGTCGCTTTCAGGCGAAAAAGACGTGGTAACCTTCCTGGCCGAATCCGGCATCTCCTCCAGTAAAAGCGAGGCCCGCAAACTGATACAGAACGGGGGCATGAGCATGAACGGGCAGAAGATCACCGCGCCGGACCAGAAGATCACAGAAACATCGTTGCTGAATGGTAAAAACATCCTCTTCCAGAAAGGGAAGAAAAACTACTTCCTGATAAAATTCGTGTAAACG
Source organism: uncultured Chitinophaga sp. (assembly GCA_966250725.1). Classification (GTDB taxonomy): domain Bacteria; phylum Bacteroidota; class Bacteroidia; order Chitinophagales; family Chitinophagaceae; genus Chitinophaga. The sequence goes on along the minus strand of CBINIO010000002.1, from coordinate 30,602 downwards.
ATTTTACCATAAACGGCGCAGCGTGGGCGGTTCAGCCCGTTGCTGCGCCGTTTTTTATGTCCGTTTCCACCGGGTAGCCTTTTTTCAGCCAGGCGGTAAGGCCGGCGCTCATTACGAACACGTTCTCAAACCCCATGTTCCTCGCCCTTTTTGCGGCAAAGGGGCCGGCGCCGCAAAGCGCGTCGTAACAATAAAAGACGAGGGTATCGTGTTTGTTGTCGCTGAGGTCATGCGCGGCGTAATCCCCGGGATCGAGGTGGCGGGCGCCGGGGAGGTGATGGCGGCGGAAGGAGACGCAAGTATTGTTGTCGATTGCGATAAACCCCGGCTGGCCCAGCCTGCGGCGCACTTCTTCAGGAGTGATCTCTGTGAGCCCGAAAAGCCTGGTGGTGGTGATCCTCATTTGCATGGCGGTTGTTTTTATGCAAAGGTGGGTTGGGGGTGTGACAAGGGTATGTCAGGAGGGGGATCGAGGTAAGGATAAAGACTAAATTCCGGTTTTATTCACGGATGGGGCTTCAATTGATTAGCTAAAATAACAATGCCAGGAATGTAGCGTCCTGGCATTGTTTAATTTATTAAATAGTTGGAGGAGTTATGGCCGTTTAAGGAATATCGCATTCTCAAGCATCTTATTCAGCTTATCTACCTTTTCCTGAAGCCAGGGAGGTGTCGTTTCAATATACGAAGCGGTCACTCGATAAGGTTTAGGAAGTTTCATTTTAGAAGTTTGCTTTTTCTTTATGAGTCGCATACGATCTAATTTATTCAAAAATACTGCTTTTTCTTTATGAAAAACACCAGGCAATCTGCTTTAGCCGGGTCATATTCAACCTCAACATATTCATCGTCAATTAATACAAATCCAGTAAGATGATATTTTCCCGAAAATCGTGAATAATATCTTTTTAGGATTTTATTATAAACCATTGTCCGTTGAGGGGTACTGCCAGTAAATGACAAGATACATCCCGGCTTCTTTTCTAAAAAAATCTCCATTATATGGATAACGGTAGCGAATACTTTAACCAAATCTCCATTATTTGTTTCAGATTGATCATCGGGAATTCCATTCGGACGTCTATCACCGAAACCAAAAGTATAATACCCTGACTTGCCAAGTCGTGATATTACTGCTTCCTTCACAACCATCCCCTTACGGCCCTCACTTGCAAACGTATACCTATTGCGGCTTCTAGCCTCTATTTTATATGGCGTTGTACTCAATGGATGAATTTTCTGTCGCGCAATTTAACGATTCGACCAACGCAACAACGTTTTTTCAACCAAAAAAAAAGCGTGTCACAGCAAACCGTGACACGCTTTCTATCAAAGTAAAAAAAATCTACTCCAACCCATATTTATACTTGTACCGCTCGTACAACTGCTTGTGTTTGTCCACCAGGCTCACTTCGCGGCCCTGTATGAACGCACGCGTGATCACGCTGGATTTCATGTCGAGGATATCGCCTTCGCTTACGACGATGTTCGCGTCTTTACCGACTTCGAGCGAACCGGTCTTGTCGTCGATGCCGAGGATCTTTGCGGCATTGAGCGTGATGGCGCTGAGCGCTTCTTCTTTCGTCATGCCGTAGGCGCTGGCGGTGCCGGCGTTGAATGGCAGGTTGCGCTGCTGCCAGAAACCTTCGTTGCTGATGCAGAACAGGATACCTGCTTTCTGAAGCTGGGCGGGTGTTTTGTACGGCTGGTCCACGTCGTCGTCCTGCATAACCGGGAGGCTGTGCGGCTGGCTGAGGATCACGGGGATGTTGTATTTTCTCAGCACATCGGTGATCATCCAGGCGTCCGTGCCGCCAACGATCACTACGTCGATGTTAAATTCCTTTGCGAAATCGGCGGCTACGATCAGCTCTTTTACGAGGTCGGCGTGAATGTAGAACTTCTGCGTTTTGTCGAACAGGCCTTTCACGGCGGCGTATTTCAGGTTCGTTTCGTCATGTTTATCGCTGGCGTTGTAGGCCCGCGCTTCGCGGAGGAAATTTTTGACGCTGTTCACTTTTTCCATGGCGGCCTTTACCGCGTCCGTAGCCGGGCCGGAGGCGGAGCTGCCAAAGGGGTTGGAGCGCGGCATCAGGCGGGGCATAAAGAAATGGATGCCATTGTCGGTTTTGTAGGCGGCGTCTTCCCAGTTCCAGGCGTCAAGCTGCACTACGGACGAGCTGCCGGTCACCAGCCCGCCCTGCGGCACTACATGGGCGAGCAGTATGCCGTTGGTTCGCAGCGTGCCGATCACTTTGGAGTCGGTGTTGTAGGAAACGATGGAGCGGATGGAAGGATTGATCTCCCCTACTTCGTCGTAGTCGTTGGTGGCGCGTACGGCTTCCACTTCGGTAAGACCGAGATTGCTTTCCGGGGCGATGAGACCGGGATAAACGTGCTTGCCGTTCGCGTCGTACACTTTCACGTCGCCGGAAGGGATGGGCACATTCGCGCCTACGGCGGTGATCTTCCCGTTATTGAAACCGATGATGCCGTTGGCGATCACCTGGCCGTTGCCTACGTGTATGGTCGCGTTCTTCAGGAACACCGGGCCCTGCTGCGGTTTGGCCGGGTACACCGTTTCCTGCGCGCGGAGCGTGGTGCAGCAAAGGGAAAGGCCGAGTATATAAATGAATGTCTTTTGCATGTTGATTCGATTTTCGGATGATCACTGTTGATAGGCATCGTCCAGGATATGATGCTGGTGGCCTGCCTGGAGGTCTTCGCAATGATAGATCTCTTCGCGGCTCGGAACAGGTTTGGCCATGGGCGCGCCTTTCTTTTTCTCGCCGAGCATTTTTCCCACGAGGCGGTTGCGTTCTTCGGAAATGCGTTTGCGCAGCGCAAGGTCTTTCTCCCGGTCGAAATACACGATGCCGTCTACCATGGTTTTTTCCGCTTTGGCGTAAATGCTCAGCGGATGATCGCTCCACAGCACGAGGTCTGCGTCCTTACCCGGTTTGATGCTGCCTACGCGGTCGGCCACATGCAGCAGTTTTGCGGGATTGAGGGTCACCATTTTAAGGGCGTCTTCTTCCGCCATGCCGCCGTACTTCACGCTTTTGGCGGCTTCCTGGTTCAGGCGGCGGGCCATTTCGGCATCGTCCGAATTGATGGCAACGGTAAGGCCTACACGCTGCATGATGGTGGCGTTCTGCGGGATGGCGTCCACCACTTCCATTTTATACGCCCACCAATCCGCGAAGGTGGAGGCGCCGGCGCCATGGGCTTTCATTTTGTCGGCCACTTTGTACCCTTCGAGGATGTGGGTGAAAGTATTGACCTTGAAGCCGTATTTGTCGCCGGTTTTCATCAGCATGTTGATCTCGCTTTGCACGTAGGAGTGGCAGGTGATGAAACGTTTGTTGTGAAGGATCTCTACAAGCGCGTCCAGCTCAAGGTCGCGGCGTTTGCCGGGACCTGCTTTTTCGTAGTCTTTGGCGCGGGTGAAAGCGTCGGCCAGCACCTGCTCCACGCCCATGCGGGTCTGCGGGAAACGTACGCGCTGGCGTTCGCCCCAGTTGGACTGTTTAACGTTTTCACCGAGGGCGAATTTGATAAAGCCGTCGGCGCCTTCAAACTTCAGGTCTTCCGCGTTGGCGCCCCAGCGCAGCTTGATCAGCTGGCTTTGTCCGCCGATGGTGTTGGCGGAGCCGTGCAGCAGGTGCGAGGAAGTAACGCCGCCGCTGAGCTGGCGGTAGATGTTCACATCGTCGGGATTGATCACATCGGCGATGCGCACTTCGGAAGTAACGGATTGCGTGCCTTCGTTCACGCCGCGGCTGATGGCGATGTGGGAATGTTCGTCGAGGATGCCGGCGGTGAGGTGTTTGCCGGTGCCGTCTATCACGCGGGCGTTACCGGCGGAAAGGTTTTTGCCCACACGTGCGATCTTGCCGTTGCGTACGAGCACGTCGGTGTTTTCCAGCTTGCCTTCTTTTTCGTTGGTCCATACGGTGGCGTTGCGGACCAGTACGTCCTGCTGCGCGGGTAAAGTTTCGAAGCCGTAACCGGAGAAGGGGTAATAGATCTTTCCGTATTCCGGCACTTCTTTTTTCTTTATGGTATCGGCTTTTGCAACGAAGGGTTTGGTCATGGCCGCTTCCCAGGTTACGTGCTGTCCTTTTTCATCGGTACCGGAACCGCTCCACCGGCTTACGCCTTCCTGCTCGCTGATCACGCCGCTGAGGCGAAGCTGGCTGGAATTATCCTTTTTATTATTGACCACGATCTTCACAAGCTGGCCGGATACTTCGATCTTGCCGGGAATGCTGTCCTTATTCACGAGGCCCGGCGCTGCGGGCGTGCCTTTGATCTCCACGGGCACGCTGGCGCCGTTGGAAAGCGTGATGGTGTAGGAGCCGCGCAGGTCCGTCCAGCCTTCGTTCTTCAGCACATACTGCCGGCCCTGCACCCAGTTCTGGAAAAACACGGTGTTTTGTTTGAACACGGGGCCGGAAGTAATGAGGAAGTTGGCGAGCTTCCCGGTCTCGATGCTGCCGATGCGGTCGTACGCCTTTAGCAGCGTGGCGGGCGTTCTGGTGAGCGCTTCGAGGGCTTTTTCTTCGGAGAGGCCGTATTGTATGGCTTTGCGCAGGTTGGCGAGGAAAGTTTTTGCGTCTTTCAGGTCCGTGGCGCTCAGGCAGAAAGGAATGTTTGCTTTTTCGAACGCGCCGGCTTCGGTGGGCGCCAGCTCCCAGTGCTTCATATCGGCAAGCGCCACGAAGCGCGCGTCGTTCGGGTCTTCCACGTCCATCGCCTGCGGATAATTCACCGGCAGGATGAAAGTGGCTTTGGTGGCGGCCATTTCCGGGATGCGCTGGTATTCGTTGCCCCCGGCCTTGATCACGTACTGCACGTTGAACTCGTCGCCGATCTTGTCCGCGCGCAGCGCGTTCCATTTATCGCTGACGTCGAATATCTGCAGCAGGCCCAGGTTGTCGTTCCAGGATTGCAGGCTGAGGTTCACGCCTTCTTTGACGGGATGGCTTTTGTACCATTGCGCATCGAGGAATTGCTGGCGCAGCAGCGCGATGGCGCCCATCAGCGAGCTGGGGTAATCCTGGGTGGACGATCCTTTTTCAAATGAATAATGCGCGGAGGCCTTTTCGCGGAGAATGTTCATGTTCTCGCGTTCGGAGGAAAGGCTTACGAGCACGCCCGTGCCGCGGGCGATGCCGTCGTGCTGGTGGCTGAGCACTACGCCGAAGCCTTGCGCGCGGAGGGTTTTTGCTTTTGATTCGTCGGTGGAAAAAAGCTCCACGGCATTCACTTCGCTTTTGATGGCCTGGTTCCAGCCGAAGGGGCCTTTGGCGTTGGATAGCATCTGGGGCGCGCCGCCGCGGCCCGCGGTGCGGGGCGGAACGGCCGGCATGCCGTAGTCGCTGTAAATATCGACAAAGGAGGGATAGATAAATTTCCCTTTACAATCGATCACCACCGCATCTTTGGGAATGGCGGCGCCGGCGCCCACCGCGGTGATCTTTCCGTCGCGGATCACGAGCGTGGCGTCTTTTAATGTGTGCTGAGCATCTTTTACAATGGTGGCATGGGTGAAGGCATAACAGGCCTCGCGCGGGCCCGCCACGCCGTTTACCGGCCAGGTTTGCTGGGCGCGCGCGGAGAAGCCGGCCAGCAGGCATCCTGCAATGGCGGCAACGGAAAGGTACCGTAAACGCGCTGCCGGGAAGCGGCGTGGCTTCTTCCCCTGGACCGGCAGCTGGGCGCCGGCGGATAACGGGTTTGATTTCATTTCGGTTTGCTTTTAGAATGTTGATGAAGGCTGACGATACTACCGCCGGTACAGGTTTAGACTTTGGTATTTCCGGCATACGGTCACAATACAGCTACAAGTGCTAAATTTAACAAATGATTGACCGCATATCGCACTATTTTAGCAGAAATTTTACGAGCGGTATAATCCTTGCAGACAATCCGAGAACTCACAGCTATGAAAAACAAGACAGGTATTTTTCTCGCGCTGTTCCTTTTCGCCATCGGCGCAGCTTACGGGCAGGACAGCACGAAGATCAAAAAAGACCGCTGGGATGCGGCCGGCAGGGCTGACAAGCTGAGCGACAAGCTCTACCGGGAGCTGAACCTCAGCAAGGACCAGCGCAAAAAGATCTACGATATCAATGAAGACATCGCCAAACGCCGCGACGCCGCGCGTTTGAATACCACCCTTACTTCCCGCCAGCGCATGCAGGTGTACCAGCACCTGGACGCCGAGCGCAACAACCGCTTCAGATCGGTGCTTTCGCCCGGGCAATACAAAAAATGGAACGACTGGGAAATGACGAAAAAAGCGCACATCGAAGCAAAAATGGACCGCAAGCAGGACAAGCGGCAGGCCCGAAAAGCGGACCATTGATGGAAAACGTGCTGCAACAGGCCGTTGCCATTTTCGATCACGCGGTGGCAGCGGTACAGCCGCGGCAGTTCATGCGGAAAGCGCTGTCCGGCCTGGATGTTTCGCGCGCGTCGCGCATTTTCCTGCTCGGCGCGGGCACAGCCGCGGCTTCCATGGCGTTTGAAGCGGAGCAGATATTAGGCGGCCGCATCGCGCAGGGGCTGGTGGCCACTAATCACCTGCCCGGCTACACGCTGCAAAAAACCACCGTCATTACCGCCGCGCACCCCGTTCCCGATCTCAACAGCCTCATCGCGGGCACTGCTATGCTGAACATGGCTTCCGCCATGCAACCCGGCGACCTCGTGATATTCCTGCTTTCGGGCGGCGCTTCGTCGCTGCTGGCCGATGTGCCGGAAGGCGCTACCATGGAGGAACTGCAGGAGCTGTTCAACGCCCTGCTGAAAAGCGGGGCCGATATCAGGGAAATGAATACCGTGCGAAAACATCTTTCCCATATAAAAGGCGGCCAGCTGGCGCGCGCGCTGCAACCGGCGGACGTGTTCTCCATCATCCTCTCCGACGTGCCGGGCGACGATCCCGCGGTGATCGGCTCCGGCCCCACCGTGGCGGACCCTTCCACCTTTACCGAAGCCTGGATCGTGATCGAAAAATACGGTCTTGCCGGCGACCTGCCCGAAGGCATTCTGCAGCATATCAAAAACGGCATCGCCGGCACGGTGCCTGAAACGCCCAAGCCCGGCGAGCTGGAACATTCCGCTTACATGATCGCGGCCAGCAACGGCATTGCGCTGGAAGCGGCGGCGGACAAGGCGCGGGAGCTGGGTTATCATACGCGCGTCCTCACCGGCGCGGCTACCGGCGAAGCCGGCGAGCTGGCGGTATCGCTGGCGGACCTTGCGCTGAACTACGACGGCCCCTATCCTGCATGCCTGCTGGCCGGCGGCGAAACCACCGTAAAAGTAACGGGCGACGGCCTGGGCGGGCGCAACCAGGAACTGGCGCTGGCAACGGGCCTGCTGCTGCGGAACGCGCCGCACATCACCTTTCTTTCCGCAGGCACCGACGGCATAGACGGCCCTACGGACGCCGCCGGAGCGGTGATCAACGCCGCGGTGCTCGCCAACGCGCCCGATCCGCAGCCTTTTCTTGCCCGCAACGACAGCTGGCATTTTTTCGATCAAACGGGTACGCACGTCAAACCCGGGCATACCGGCACCAATGTGATGGACGTAATGGTGCTATTGCTGCAAAAACCTTGATTTTCTTGCGGATAATTTGCATATCACCTTTTTGATTCTATTTTTGGGAAACAAAAAATCAATCAGCGTATGTTGAGAATGGAACAGACCTGGCGGTGGTACGGGCCTAACGACCCCGTAAGCCTTTCAGACATCCGGCAGGCGGGCGCAACAGGCATCGTTACGGCATTGCATCACGTTCCGAACGGCGTAATATGGAGCAAGGAAGAGATACTCCGGCGCAAGCAGGAAGTGGAAGCCGCAGGCCTCACATGGTCGGTGGTGGAAAGCGTGCCCGTGCATGAAGATATCAAAACGCAAACCGGCCGGTTCAAAGAATATATCAAAAATTACCAGCAAAGCCTGCGCAACCTCGCGGCATGCGGCATTTATACCGTTACGTACAACTTCATGCCCGTGCTGGACTGGACGCGCACCGATCTCGCCTACACCGTGGAGGACGGATCGAAAGCGCTGCGTTTCGACAAGGCGCAGTTCATGGCCTTCGACCTGTTCATGCTCCAGCGCCCCGGCGCGGAAAACGATTATCCGCAGGAAGAGATCTCCCGCGCGAAGGAACAGTTCGACAGCATGACCGACGACGAAAAGGCCCTGCTGCAACGCAATATCATCGCGGGCCTTCCCGGTTCCGAAGAAAGCTTTACGCTGGAACAGTTCCAGGCCGCGCTCGACAAATACAAAGACATCGACGCCATCAAGCTGAAACTGCACCTGTTTTATTTCCTCCAGCAGATCGTGCCCGTGGCCGAAGAAGCGGGCATCAGGCTCGCCATTCACCCGGACGATCCTCCCTTCCCCATCCTCGGCCTGCCCCGCGTGGTAAGCACCGAACAGGATGCGAAAGAGCTGCTGGCCACCGCCCCTTCCCCCGCCAACGGCCTTTGTTTCTGCACCGGCTCTTACGGCGTGCGTGAGGACAACGATCTGCCCGGCATGGTGGAACGCCTCGGCGATCACATCCACTTCATCCACCTGCGCGCCACCAAACGCGACGCGCTCGGCAACTTCTATGAAGCCAACCACCTCGAAGGCGACGTGGACATGTACAGCGTGGTGAAAAATATTTTAGCGGTGATGAAAAAAAGGAACGTGTCCATCCCGATGCGGCCCGATCACGGCCACCAGATGCTGGACGACCTGCATAAAAAAACAAATCCCGGTTACAGCGCCATCGGCAGGCTGAGAGGCCTGGCGGAGCTGAGAGGCCTTGAAATGGGCATCGCCGGAAAATCATAATCGCGCGTATACGCGTGTAAAAAAACAGGCCCGGTCCACGAAGGACCGGGCTTTTTTTAAACACACACTACGAAAACAAAACTACGGGCACAACGCCCGTAATTGTCTTTCACGTTATTTCCAGAATTCATTCCCGTTCAGTTGTAACAATGCCAGGCTGCTGACTGACAGCTGGTACTGGTACTGGATCTTCGATATCTCCGCTTCCAGTAAGGAAGTCTGCGCGTTCTGCAGGTCGAGATAAGTGATCACGCCGTACTTGTAACGGCTCTGCGCCAGCGTCAGCGCCCGGTTGGCCTGTTCCAGCAGGGTTTTCGCGGTTTCCAGCCTTTCGCGGCTCGCCGCAATGTCCGCCAGCTGCTGCGCGGCTTCTTTCCTGATATTGTCCTTTATGCTTTGCGTATTCCATTTCGCCACTTCCACTTCGGTAGCGGCCATATGCTCCTGCGTTCTCAGTTTTTTACCGTGAAATATCGGCACGGAAAGGCTTACGCCCGCGTTGTAATTGAATTTGGGCGTGGTCACGTCCGGCAGGAAACCGTTTTTGTAACCTGTACCGGCCTGCGCGAACAGGGAAGGTTTGTATTGGCTTTTTGCCAGATCCACGCCGATTTCAGCCACCTTTTCTTTTTGAATGGCGGTCTTTACGGCGGAATTGCTTTCCAGCGACACTTCAGCCGAAGCGGCGGGCCATGCGAACGCGCTTTGGATGGAATCTTTCAAAGGCTCGCCGGTGAGGTATTCCAGGGCAGCGAGCTGTTTTTGCAAAGAGTTCTGGTAGTCCACCTTGCGGTTGCGGTAAGTTTCGAGCTTCACGCGGGTGTTCAGCAGGTCGAGGTCGATGGCGTCGCCGTGTTTGAGTTTGTTCTCCACCATCGTTTCGGTGTCTTCCAGCAATTTGATGTTCGCGTTCTGCACCTTGATATTGTCCTGCAGGAAAGCGATGGCGAGATAGACGTTCGCCACCTGGTAGGCCAGCTTTTCACGTGTTTCGGCCGTCTGCACGTTCAGCAGGCTGGCCTGCGCCTCGCTCTGTTTGATCCGGCTGCCCGATTTGCCGAAGTCCAGCAGCAGCTGGCGCGCTTCCACGCCCGCGTTCACATTTTCGGAAGGGATTGGCTGGAACAGGAAGTCGCTGCCGGGGAGCGCTATTTTCGGCACCGGGAAAGTATGCAGGTAACTCGCCACGCCGTTCACTTCCGGCAGGCGGCTGGCTTTCGCCAGCGTGGTTTTGTCCGCGGCGATCTTCTGCTGCGTTTCCATCGCTTTCAGTTCGGAAAAGTGATCGAACGAATGATGGACCAGCGCCTTCAGGTCGTCCGGCGCCTGCTGCGCGGAAACCTTTACGGCGGAAACGGTCAGTATAATGAATAATAACTTTTTCATCGTTGTCAAGGATTTATAATTAGTGCGCATGTTCCGCCGCTTCTTTCATGGCGTTTGCGCTTAAGTTTTGTTTTTTCACGAATAACATCAGGGGCAGCACGCATATAAAAAAGATGCCCACGATGCGGAACGCGTCGAGATAAGTGAGCACGTACGCCTGCCGCGTGACGATGCCGTCGAGGATGTGCAGGCCTACCTGGTGCGCGTCCAGCGGGTTCACGCCTTTGGCGATGAGGGCGTTGGCGGTCTGGTTCATTCTTTCCACCGCCTGCGGGCTGTCCGGCGTGATATAATTGAGCAGCTGCACGCGGTGCTCGGAATACTGACGGGCCACATACGTGTTCATGAACGCGATGCCGAACGAACCGCCCAGTTGACGGAGCATGTTGTTGATCGCGATGCCCTGCGGCATTTGCAAGGGCGTAAGCCCGGACACGGCCTGGTTGGTAAGCGGCACGCTCAGCATGGCCGCGCCAAAACCGCGCAACAGCAGGGGGAAGAAGAAAAACATCAAGCCCGCTTCGGCGCTTGCGCCGCTCATCCAGAAACAGAAAATAGCGAAGAAGAAAAACCCGCAGGTGATGAGGTATTTCGGCGCCACGCCGCGCTGTATCAGCTTACCTACGATCGGCATCATGATGGCGGCCACGATGGCGCCGGGGAACAGCGATTCGCCGGTAAGCGTGGGCGTAAAGTTCATCACGCGCTGCATCCACACGGGGTACACGAACATCGAACAATACATGCCCAAACCCATGATGAACGTGAGCAAAGTCGTGATGGCCAGCGTGCGGTTCCGCAAAACATGCAGGTTCACCGCGGGCGCTTCCGTCCGCAATTCCCACCAGATAAAAAGCACGAACGCCAGCACCGCCGCAACGGTAAGCACGATGATGTGCGTGGCGGCAAACCAGTCTTCCGACTGCCCCTTTTCAAGAATGTACTGCAGGCTGCCCACCCATATGATCAGCAGCAGGATGCCGATATAATCGATCTTGATCGCCTTCCGGTCGATGTTGTATTCATGCGGCTGTTTGTCGATATAATTGAACACGAGGAAAGACGCGATGATGCCGACGGGCACGTTGATGTCGAAGATCAGGCTCCAGTGGAAGTTGTCCACGATCACACCGCCCAGCGTGGGGCCTATGGTAGGGCCGATGATCACGCCCATGCCGAAGATGGCCGCGGCGATCGGTCTTTCGGAGATCTCGAACGTATCAAAAAGTATGGACTGGGAGGTGGACAATAACGCGCCGCCGCCCACGCCCTGCAGGAACCTCCAGGCCACCAGCTCCCAGAGCCCGCCGGAATTCCCGCACATGTAAGAGGAGAAAGTAAATATGATGATGGATGCCAGGTAATAATTTTTCCTGCCGAAATAAGAAGCGAGGAAGCCGGTCATCGGTATCACGATCACGTTCGCGATCGCGTATGCCGTAATAACCCACGACGCGTCTTCGATGGTGGCGCCGAGGTTACCGCTGATCTGCGAGAGCGCCACGTTCACGATCGTGGTGTCTATCAGCTCGAGCATGGTGGCCGAGATCACCGTGGCTACAATGATCCACTTGGCAAATCCTTTCGGTTTGGGTGACATACGTTAGTATTTTAAGGCCACTTCTACGCTCAGGCCAGCACGCAGCTTGTCGAGATATTGGTCTGCATTATCAATCAGGATCTTTACGGGCACGCGCTGCACGATCTTTACGAAGTTGCCGGTAGCATTGTCAGGCGGCAGCAGGGAAAATTTCGCGCCCGTTGCGCGGGAAATGGCGGACACATGCCCGGTGAGCTTCAGGTCTTCATAACCGTCCACTTCAATTTCCGCGTCCTGCCCCACATGAATGTTCGCCAGCTGTGTTTCCTTGAAGTTCGCCACGATGTAAAAACCGTTCTCGTCCACGATGGTGAACAGGCTTTGCCCGGCCTGCACGAACTGGCCCGGCTCGATGTTCTTTTTACCGATGCGGCCCGTGATGTTGGCGGAAATGGTGGTGTAGCCAAGCTTGAGCTTCATCTGTTCCACCGCCGCTTTTCGGCTGGCCACCAGCGCTTCGGCCTGCGCTACTTTGGCGGCGGCCACCTGTACGGAGGAACGGGCGAGGGTGATATTGTCCTGCGCGGCCTGGTACTGTTTGTCGTTGGTAAGGCTGGCCGCTTTGGTATCGTCCAGCTGGCGGTTAGTAATGGCCTGGTCGTTGAACAGGCTTTGATCGCGGTGAAGGTCGGCCTGCGCCTTTTCTTTTTTCACGAGCGCCACCTGCGCGTTGGCTTCCGCCACGCGGATGGATGCCGATGCGTTCACCTGGTTGGCCTTTGCGGTAGCAAGGTCCGCGAGGGCTTGCTGGTATTCGGCTTCAGCCTGCTGCAGCGCGATGCGGTATTCCTCATCGTCGATCACCAGCAGCGAATCGCCTTTTTTAACATTGCCGTAATCCTGAACGTAAAGATTTTTTACATAACCGGCCACCCGGGAGATAACGGGCGCGGCATGCCCTTCTACCTGTGCGTTGTCCGTCGTTTCGTGGTGGCGTGCATACAGCCAGATTTTCGCCCCGAAAATGGCCCCGGCTATGAGGATGCCGATGAAGATAAGGCGCACGACCAATTTACCCTTACGAGGGTTCGCATTTGCTGTTTCCATTGTAATGTGTGTTTTATAAAAGGGTATTTTCAAATACCGGACGCAAAAGTAAACCAAGTTTACCAAATAGACAAACTAGTTGACTATCTAGGAAAAAATATTAACTTTATAGTGACAAAAGGGCTATTTTAGGCTGCACTGTATCGAAACAGCGTATGGATATGACTACAACTGAATTAGATAAAAAACTGGAGGAGATCGTTGCCCGCAGGCCCAGACTGCTGGTAAAGCTGATCAGCATCGTCAAGAAGGATTTTGACGCGCGCATCACCAGTTACCTGCAACAAAACGGATATAAGGACTTCAAGATGGGCGACATGGTGCTGCTGGTGAATATTTCCACCGAAGGCATCATCAATAACGAGCTGGCTAAAAAAGCGCGCATCACCAAACAGGCGATGAGCAAGGTGGTAAAGAACCTGGAGGCCACGGGATTTATTTATACGCGCAAGCATGAAACGGACAACCGGGCTACGGTCATTTTCCTCAGCGATAAGGGCAAGCAGCTGGTGATAGACGTTTCGGGCGCGGTGCAGGAGATCACGTCATTTTATACGGGCATTATCGGCGAAAAGGACGCGGAGCAGCTGCGGGAGATCCTTTTCAGGCTGGTGGAAGGAATTTTTCCCACCGGTGTGGAAGCTGACCGCAAGTCAACCCCTCCGCCGCCGGAGCACAACAGCGGCCAGTAAGACGGCAGCAGCCGCTATCCAATACCACATTTTATTTCCAAAGGGTTTTTCCGGCACGATCGTTTGCGGGTGGCCGATGTAGGTCAGCGCCGCCCAGTAATACGGCAGCTTTAGCTGCTGGCCGGCCTTTTCGTTCCCCAGCCATTGCATTTTGGCGTGATGCAGCGCCGTGGCCGGGTCCGCCGCGTTGCGCAGTTGATCGTAAAAATCGCCGGTAAGGCTGGCGGCGGTGGCGTCGTGCAAATTCCAGAGACCGGCCACGATGCCGGTAGCGCCCGAGGTGGTGAACTCACGCGCGAGACTGATGATCCCTTCCCCTTCCGCCATCATGCCCTGCCCCGTTCTGCACGCGCTCAGCACGATGAGGCCGGGGCGGAACTTCCGGGCATACAGCTCAAACAGGTAAAAAGGCCCGTCCGCCAGCTGGATGGCGGGCAATTGCTGATCGCCTTCGAGTGAGGCATGCGTGCTGAGATGCAGGATGCCGCTGTTGCCCAGCTGCTCCCGGAAAGCGGCCAGCGTGGCCTCGCCGTCTTTAAAATAGGTGCCGGCTACATTGGTATGCACGGCCTCGTATTCTTTTTCGACGGCGGGAAGACCGGTCGCGGAAATAAAGAACCCGGTCAGTTTTGCATGCCGCCCGCCGGGTTCGGGCGATTGCCGCCGCCAGGTTTGCAGCGAATACGCGAGGCCGGTAACGGTTTGTTTCAGCAGGAAAGGCCATTGCGCCGTATTCCGCTTGTACACGCTGTCCGTCACCAGCGCGTCGAAAGGCAGGTAACCGAACCAGCCGTCCGGGATCAGCAGGTAACGCGTCGCTACTTCTCCGTTCCAGAGCCATTTATATATCGTGTATGCGTCACCGTAATAGGATGCGGGTTTATTCTGCATCGCGGCGGGGCCGTTGTGAAAGTAAGTGGTCACGAAGTTTTGCAGGAAGCGCTGCTTCCCTTTTCCGTCTTCCAGGCGGCGCACGGATCGGATGCCTTCGCTGGTGATGTCCATCACGTAAAGATGTTCTTCGCCGGAAAAAAGGCTTTTTACGGTGAGGCCCGCGGGTATGTCTTTTTCAGGATGAAGATCGGGCTGCCGGACCGGTTCGAAATAGCCGGGGTATTTTTTTCTTATCTGTACCTGCAATTGTGAAAGGTCGTAAGCGAGCGCGTCGCGTGCGGCGTTTTTATTCCCTGATACGGCGGTTTCGCGGTCGTAATACGCCAGCGCCTGCTGCAATCGCTGCTGCTCGTCGAGCAGGGAATCCTTCATGCCCAGGCGGCCCTGCTGCATGTTAAATACCTGTTCCTGCAGCAGCACCTGCGCTTTGCTTTTTTCCATAATGCGCAGCATTGCCTGCGCGTAGGTTTTGTCCTGCGTGCGTTCCCATACAGCGTATGCCGCGTCCATGGCCTTTTCGGCCAGCGCATGGCTTTGCCGCTGGTGCAGCAGGCGGGTGGCGCGGCTGAAAAATTCGCGCCGCAGCTTTGCTTCGATATCGAATATCAGCAGGTAACCTTCCAGCGCTTCTTCCGGCCGGCCGGTCTGTACGAGCGCGTCCGCGCGGCCTTCGATGGCGTCGGCGATGGTGAAATCGCCGTATAGTTTGTTTTTGGCGGGCCAGCCGGTGGTATGCCCCGGTATCATGTATTGCAAGGCGCGGTCGAAGGGCTGGAGGAGGGAATTGTCAGAGATTTTCCGCTGCGCGGAAACCGGTTTTTCGTGTTTTGCATCGCCGCTTGCCGCCTGATGACGTTTTGCATCGCCGCTTACCTGATGACGTTTCTCATCGCCTACTGCCGCTTCGTGACGTTTCTCATTGCCGCTTGCCGTCTGATGACGTTTCTCATCGCCTGCTACCGCTTCGTGACGTTTCTCATCGCCGCTTGCCGCCTGGGAATACTTCGCGTAGCCCGTTTCTATCTTGCGAACTTCCGCCTCTCCCAGCGCGGCTTTCCCCTGCTTCACCAATACCCTCGCCTTTTCGCGGTTGCGGGCCTGGGGATAGTATTTATCCAGCGTAGCCAGTGACCTGATGTTCCAGCTTTCCGCATCGCGGTATCTTTTTTCCAGCATCGCCACATCACCGTTTGCCTGTAGTACGGAGGCAAGCCAGTAACCTGCGTTCTCATCACGCAGCACTTCCGGGCGCCGCAAGATGCGCAAACCCTGCGCGGCATGAACCGCGGCGCTGTCGGGCATTGCTTTCCGGATATAGATCTCCGCGAGGGACGAATGCAGCAAACCTGCGATGCTGCTGCCTGCGGGCGCGGCCTGTAATCCTGTGAGCGCATGATCGCGCGCGATATCGAAATGTTCCTGCATGAGGCAGGTGACGGCCAGGTTGCTGCAGGCGGCGGCGATCTGCTGGGGATCGTTTTTCCGTCGCGCGATATGCAGCGCCCGCTCCTGGATAATGCCCGCGCGCTCGTAATCGCCGAGGCGGGTGTAATCGTTGCCCAGCGGCTTCAGGATATATTCCAGTATATCCGTGTCCGTTATCATATGCTGGTTGTAATAGCGGTAAGCGTTTTCATAAGCGGCCACGGAAGGGAGAATGTTGCCGGTGAACATCTGGTAATAGCCCTGGTACGTGAGCATGTCCAGCCAGGCGGCGTGTTCGGTTTCGTTATTCGGCGCCCGCCATGCGCGTTTGCCGAGACCGGCGAGCAGTGGCAGTCTTTCGGCGGGGAGTTCCGCGGCGTAATCCATTTGCAGGTACAGCCATTCGGCGAGGTCGTCGTTTTTTTGCAGCGTGTCCGCCATGCGGGCCAGTTGCGGCGGAAGCCGGAGCGATTCGCCAGATTGGCCGAAACCATCCGCGATGCGGAAGCAGCAGAGGAACAGGACGATATATCGCAGGCGGGACATTCGGTATTAAAGATAACGTACCTGCTGTATATTTGGTCATTTCAGCAATGCCCGGCTGCTTATTGATCACGCGTAAACAATCCTTACCGTATCAGAATCTCCATATCCCATAAAAAAACACCCGCTGCTGCGAATCCTTCAAATACTGCAGCACCCTCACGCCCAGCGAAGGCCCCACGCGTACCATGCCCAGGTTAATATCGGCAAACAGCGCGCCGTCCGCCGCAGCGAAGTTTTCTTTCACCGTTCCCGCCAGCCGGTCGAATTTTTCCAGCGCCCCGCCGGTGGATGGCTGCGGCATCACGGTCACCACTTTCTTTTCCCGCCGCTTCTCTCCCACCACCACGCTCAGCATGGCGCCCGCGCCAACGCCCAGCCAGGAAGTAACATTGTACCGCACATGCAGCGGCACTACGTCCATGGTGGTCCTGCTGCGGATCTCGTAATTTTCGCGGCCCTGTATGATAAATTTGCGGTCGCCGATAGCGGAGTCGCGCTGGTCGCGGAACGATGATACCAGCACCTCGCTTTTTTCCTGCAGGCCGAGGAACAGCTCCGCCTGCAAATACACGCGGTACGGCGCATACGTGGAAACGCTGAACCCGAGCGAGCCGGCGGGCAGGCCAAAGGGCATTTCATTTTTCCCGGAACCGATGCCGTAGCCCATGATGATGCCCGGTGAAATGCCCGGCATCCAGCGGCCTTTGGAACGGTTGGTGATCACGGGCTCGTTGCGGTCGAACACGATGGAAGCCTGGCTGCTGAAGGGAAGCTTTTTCAGCTCTTTCCCGAACCGGATGCGGTACTTTACAAAACCTTTGGTGGAGTCCGCGTCTTCCACGCCTTCCTGCCGGATGCCTTTCAGGTAAATATTATTGAAGACGAAAAAAATGCTGTCCTTGCGCACGATCGTGTCGAGACAGCTTTGCCTTTCGTACGCGGAATCGCACATCACGCATTTCGGCGAGAAATCGGTGATCTCGAGCGTCTGCCCGTTGAGCATGCCGGGGACGGCCACGCCGATGACGACCTTGCTGGCCGGGCCTTTGCCGGTATTCTGGAATTGTACTTTATAGCTCAGCTCTTTCGACTTGCGCACAAAGCGGTAGTTCATCCTGCGGTTTTTCAGCTGCATGCGGTTGGGGTCGTGCGAGGCCACGATCTGCATGTCGAGGTTGAACTGGCTGACGGGCATCAGCGGATCGTCCGGCACGAACAGGCTGCTGATGGTCACTACGGCGTTCGTGTCCTTGATCATTTCCGGCGTGGTTTCCATGGACAGGAAAAGGTATTTTTCCTCGCCCGCCCGCAGGTTCTCCACTCTCCATACATTCTGCCCGCGGAACAGCGATCTTTTTTCCTCCAGCAAAGCCGCCACGGAAGCCGTTCTTTCAGCTGTCCAGCTCCGGTTTGCGGAAGGCCCCGCCAGCGGCAGGTACAGATCTTCCCCCGGCGCAAAAGCCAGCACGGAATCCATCACCGACCTCCGCTCGCCGTGATACGCGCGCGCATCGGCCATTACAAAGCTCTTCTGCAAAAACTGCTTTTCGTTATAGAACAGCAGCAGCGAACCGCTCACATTTCCCGCAACACCGGGATGCCGGTAACCGATCACGGTCACCATTTCCTCCCCGGGCCTGGGCATGCGGTTGGCTTTCATCGCCAGCATGTCCGTTCCCTCGAAAAAGCCCGTGGGCCGGTCGGCCGCGGCGTAGGCGGCCTTTTTTACCTTCAGCTTGCGGGGCTTACTTTTGGGCGCTTTGCCATCGTCGTAATTGTTGGTGGCATATAAGCGTATCTCGTAATCGCCGGTGTCTTTGAAGTGATGCACCGGTGTGGGGGAGAAAGAAAACGTACCGTCGCCGAACTCCCAGAAATATGTATAGAACGCTTCGGGCGCGCCGGCGATCTGGCGCAGGGGCCGCAACACCGCGCTCATCGAGGCCCTGTTCTGGTCGAGCCCCAGCTCTATGACGGCGGGAATGGTGTCGGGCGCGGGTGGCTGCTGTGCCGCCGCCGGCAGGGACGTGGCGAAAAATACGATCGCGGCGCGGATATGTTTGGTCATACAGAGGTATTTAGGGTAATGGCAAGCGCTCCCTTCAGGACGTCAATCCCGTTAATATACCGTTTTTCCGTCAACAACAAAAGGCGCTCCCGCAGGGTACGGGAGGCCTTGACAGTGTATCTGGCGTTAACAGGTCAGGAGCTTTTCAAAAGAAGATCAACGGGAACGGTGACTTGTTACCCCGGGATTTTTAATATCTTTAAAATATATGTCCACCCAAACCCCTCATGCAGACCAACACTTTATCCACGCCCTGCTGAACAACGATGCGCAGGTGGTGGAGGAGATTTACCGGCGGTTCTCTCCGCGGGTGAAGCAGTATGTGACGCAGAACAGCGGCACGGCAGACGATGCCGCGGACATCTTCCAGGAATCCCTCGTGGATATTTACAACCAGGCCCGTTACAAGAGCCTCGTGCTTACCTGTCCTTTCGAGCCTTTCCTGCTGATAGTCTGCAAGCGCAAATGGCTCAACGAGTTAAAGAAAAGAGGCCGGCAGGGGGTAACAAAAGACCTCGACGGGCAATTTAACCTGGGAGAAGACAGCTTCCGCGATGCGGAAAAAACCTGGACGGACAATGAAAAGGCGCGCCTCTTTAAAGCCATGCTGGAAAAGATGGGCGAACGCTGCCAGGAGATCATCCGCTGGTCGCTGACGGACAAACCGCAGGAAGAGATCGCATCAAAGCTGGGCGTTACTTACGGCTATCTTCGTAAAAAGAAGTCGGAATGCATGGCCGCGCTGATCGGCGCGATTAAAGAAAACCTTTCAAAATGGGGACTGACATGAACGAACTGGATCACGAACTAATAGAACGGTACCTCGCCGGCGATATGGACGAGGCTACCAGGACCGCCTTCGAGAGCCGCCTCGAACGCGAGCCGGAGCTGATGCAAACATTGCGCGACTGGCGCGACGTGCAGGAAACGCTCCGTCATTCCCTTCAGCCGGATACGCAACGCGACGAGCTGAAAAAAACGCTGCATTCGCTGCGGCCCGTGATCACGAAACAACCTTCAAAAGTAGTGCGGTTCAACCGCTCGCTGATCACCGTGGCTTCGCTGGCGGCGGCGGTGGCGCTTATATTGTATTTCAGTCCCTGGGAACATGATCTTTACCGGCAATACGGCGCGAAAGAAATGATCTCTCCCGCCGAACGCGGCACCAGCGCCGATACGCTGCTTGCGCAGGCCGCGGAGCAATTCAATCATCATCATTATGACCAGGCAGTCGTTACGCTCGGCAAAGTGCTGGCGCAGCAGCCGGACAATGCGTACGCGCGTTATTACCGCGGTCTTTCCTATCTTCAAAACAAGCAGCCCGCCCTTGCGCGGCCCGATCTGGAAGCTATTTACAACGGTGAATCCGTATTCAAATACCAGGGCGCGTTTCATGTAGCGCTCAGTTATCTCCGTGAAAAAAACAAAGACAAATGCCGGGAGTGGCTGGAAAAGATCCCGGAGGACGCGGATAATTATGCGAAGGCGAGGGAGTTGCTGGAGAAGTTGTAGAAAAAAATTTGCCAGACAAAGTAAACATCGTAATATTGCGATAGATATGGGATTGACAAAATCAGAAATATTCACCGACAAGCAGAACAAGCTGGCCGCCATGATGAAAGCGCTGGCGCATCCCGCGCGCATCGCCATCATCCAGTATCTTATCAGGGCGCAGGCCTGCATCTGCGGCGACCTGGTGGATGAATTGGGACTGGCTCAGGCTACCATCAGCCAGCATCTGAAAGAGCTGAAAAACGCCGGCCTCATACAGGGCACCATCGAAGGCACCAGCGTTTGCTACTGCATCGACCCGAAAGTGTGGAAACAATACAAAGCCGCCTTCGACACGTTCTTCGTGGCTTATACCAACAACAGCTCCTGCTGCTGATTTTTTTTGATCTCATTCATCGCAATATTGCAATAAACGAATAAAACATTTCTTATGGCAACGCCTGAACAGTTAAAAGAGATCGTAAGGCTGAAATACAGCGAAATAGCCTTGCAAAGCAAGGAAGAGAACGCCGCCTCCTGCTGCGGGGCGGGCGGCTGCTCCACCGAAGTATATAACATCATGACGGACGATTATACCGGCCAGGAAGGCTACGAGCCGGACGCCGACCTGGGCCTCGGCTGCGGCCTGCCCACGCAGTTTGCAAAGATCGCCAAAGGCAACGTTGTGATCGATCTCGGCTCCGGCGCGGGAAACGACTGTTTTATCGCAAGGGCCATGACCGGCGAAACCGGCAAAGTGATCGGCATCGATTTCACCCCCGCCATGATCGCCAAAGCGCGCGAGAATGCGGAAAAGCTCGGTTATCACAACGTAGAGTTCCGGCAGGGCGATATTGAAAAAATGCCCGTTTCCGCCAACATCGCCGACGTGGTGGTCAGCAATTGCGTGCTGAACCTCGTGCCCGACAAAAACGCCGTGATAAAGGAAATATTCCGCGTACTCAAACCCGGTGCGCACTTCAGCATATCCGACATCGTGCTGGAAGGCGAACTGCCCGCGAACATCCGCGATGCGGCTGAAATGTACGCCGGCTGCGTGGCGGGAGCTATACAAAAAGAAACATACCTGGGCTTCATCCGGCAGGCGGGTTTTGAGAACATCACCATCCAGAAGGAAAAAAAGATCACCATCCCGGACGACATCCTCCGCAATTACCTGGATGACGCCACGCTGAAAACATTCAACGAAAGCGCAACGGGCGTGTACAGCATCACCGTGTACGCCGAAAAACCGCTGGAAGCCGCCGCCTGCTGCGGATCTGATTGTTGCAAATAAAAACGTTAGCATGACCATCGCACTGTTCTCCGACATCCACGCCAACCTGCCCGCCCTCGAAGCGTTCTTCAAAGACCTCGACTCCCGCCGCCCCGATGCCGTTTATTGCCTCGGCGATCTTGTGGGCTACAACATCTGGCCCAACGAAGTGATCCGCGAGATCCGCCGGCGCGGCATCCCCGTCATCGCCGGGAATTACGACCATGGCATCGGGCGCAACGGCGACGATTGCGGCTGCGCTTACAAAACGGAAGAAGAAAAGAATAACGGCGCAGTGTCCATTTCTTTTACAAATGAGGCCATCGGCGAAGAAGAAAGACAATACCTCCGTACGCTGCCCGCTCATATCAGGATCGATTTTCAGCTGAACGACCGCAGCACAAGCCTCCTGCTGGTACACGGCAGTCCGCGCCGGGTCAACGAATACCTTTTCGAAGACCGTGACGAAAAAAGCATGCTGCGCATTCTACAGGACGCGAACGCTGACATCCTCTGTTTCGGGCATACGCATAAACCTTACCACCGCAGGATCCCGCATGGCGAAAAAACGCTTCACGCCATCAATACGGGCTCGGTGGGCAAACCGAAAGACGGCGACCCGCGCGGATGTTACGTGCTGCTCACCATCACCGGCGATCAAATTGCAACGGAATTCATACGTTTTGAATACGACGTCGAAAAAGCGGCCCGGGCGGTAGAGGAAAGCGTTTTACCCGATGCCTACGCGGAAAACCTGCGGAAAGGAAGCTGACAGAAAAAAAGATGCCGGCTCAGACGAGACCGGCGTTATCATATTCCACGTCTACAGTAATCTTTAGTACGTTTATGATATCTTTTTTATGCTGTTATGATCAGAGTTTCACCATCCATATTTCCGGGTTCCTCACCGGCAGGTTGCGCAGCACTTCTTCTACCTGCGGATCGTGCTCCAGGCGCTGCCACAGGCTGAAATAATCCTTGTTGTCAAAAGCCGCGGCGCCAAACAGCAGGAATGGCTGGGCCACCGGCCATTCGTCCCAGTACATCACGTCTTTTGCGAAAGGCCATTTGTTTTTGTCCGCCACGTAAGGATACATGTACGCGATGCCTTTGCCGATGTTTTTTGTCGCGTCGGCGGTGTATTTCCAGAGATCGTTCTGCGGGGTGCTCAGTATCTGGCAAACCGTCGCCATTGCGTCGAGGTTGAACAGGGCGTAGCCGTATGGTTTTGTTCTTTTCAGTTCCAGCGGGAAGCTGCCGTCCGCAGCCATCTGGTTGGGCAGCAGCACTTCCTTGTAACGGCGGATGCAGAAGTCCGTCCATTTTTTATCCTGAAGGAATGAAGCGAACGCCGCTACCTGCATCACCCAGCAGGTGCCGTGGTTGTTCTTTGCGTTCATCTCGTCCTGCCCGTAGCGGTGTTCCGTCATAAAACGGAGGTATTCGGCGAACCAGCTCTTTACGGCGGCAAGGTCCTTGCCTTTCAGCACGCCTGCTTTTTCCATGATGCGCAATGTCTGCGCGATCTCGATAAAATGTACGGTGTCGATGATGCCGATGCCGCGGCCGGTAACCCGGCCTTTGATGGCCTGCGCGTATTGCAGGTTCGGGTTCATGCGCGTGTCCGCATTCACGAACCATGCAAGAATGTGTTTGCGCGCATGTTCGAGATACGATCTTTTTCCTTCGGCCACATAAGCTGCCGCCAGCGCGCCCACGATACGGCTGAAACGCACCATGGCCTGGCGGTGCGCCACGAAGTTGCCGGGATTGGTCTGCCCGTCTTTCTGTATATACGGACCGTCCGGGTTGGCAGGGTCGGGCCACCAGTAGTCGCCTTCCGAATAAAAATCGTGTATGCCGCCTGCGCTGCGCGGACTGTGCGATGCGGTCACCGTTACCGGCAGTTGCTGCATGGCCCATTGCGCTTTGGCGAGGATATCCGCCTTCCTGGCTATGACGGCTTGTTTTAGCCAGTCGCCGCCGTTTGCGAACGCGATGTTCGCAAAAAGAAGACAGATCGTTATGATGACATATTTTTTCATCTGGTTTGCGTTATTCCCCTGTCAAAATCAACTGCTGCAATTTCATCAGCTCTCCATTCATCTTGCCCGGCTTCAGCTCCAGCTCATACGTACCGGCTGGCAAACGCAGCGTACCGTACGTGTCCCGCTCGCCGAGCGTTCCTTTTATTTCCTGTTTGCCGGCCCTGAGCGTGAAGGTGTTGCCTTTCACCGTTTTGTCCTTGATATATTTCAGCCGCACCTGCAACACCGCCGGCTCGTTCAGCCTGATCTTCCAGCTTAGCCATCGCTCCTGCTTCGTCCAGTGCTGCACATAATCTCTTCCGGCTTTGCCGTCTCCATAGCCCAAACCTTTACCATGCAGCTCCGCATCAAAAGCGCGGAGAACGTTTTGTTCCTTTGCGGCGAGCAGCCTCGCGTCGTCGCCTTTGACCGTTCCTTCCGTTTCCAGCACGATCACCGTGTTCACGGTATCAGGGGCTTTGGCGGGAACATTGAATACCCAGTCGCCGGCGTTTTTACGGGAGAAGGGCAGCGTTTTACCGGCAGACAGCAGCGAGGCGTTTTTTATCTTCCCCCGAAGCCCGCCCAGCACCAGCTTTCCATCGGCCGGCCAGTTGAAAACGTGCAGATAAAGCTTGTTCCCTTTTTTCGTCACTTCCCCCCAATATTGCAGCGGCAATGGCGATGCGCCCGCGCCGTAAATGCTTTCACCGTTGACTTTCAGCCATTGACCGATGCCGTGCAATATCGCCGTGTCTTTCGGGTCTATTATGCCGTTGCCCATCGGGCCGATGTTCATCAGCAGGTTGCCGCCGCGCGCGGTGGCTTTGGCGATCAGCTGAATGAAGAACGGCGCCGGTTTGTGGCTGTTATCGTAACGGGAATACCCGTATGATTCGTTCGTGGTCGGTATCGCTTCCCAGTCGCCCGTTACCGGGTAAAACTCCGCCGGCCTGTCCGCGGTGTTTTTGTAATCGCCGAAAGAAACAGCCGAACTTCTCGCCAGCCTTCCGTTCACCACCACGTTGGGATCGGTTTCGCGGATGGCTTGCAGGATGCGGATGTTTTCCGACAAAGGCAGCTTGTGCGGCGTATCGAACCAAATGATGTCGGGATGATACTTCAGCAGCAGCTCTTTGATCTGCGGGATCGATTTTTCATTCACGTACCGCACCGCTTTGGGCACCAGCTCGGGATGATGATCGTACCAGTTGGTACCGCCGTACAGGTTTTTATCGCCGCCGGGATTGTTGTAATCCCAGTCGTTGCCCGGCGCGTCAGGATGTTCCCAGTCGAAAGCATGGGAATAATAGAACCCGAAACGGATGCCGTATTTTTTACAGGCGGCGGACAGCTCCTGCATCGGGTCCCTTTTGAACGCCGATTGCCCGATCGTGTAATCGCCGATGGCAGAAGGGTACATCGCCACGCCGTCGTGATGTTTGGCGGTGATGACGAGGTACTTCATGCCCGCGTCCTTTATCAGCGTCACCCATTCTTCCGCATCAAAATCGACCGGGTTGAATGTTTTAATGAGCTGCTCCGCATATTCCTCCCGCGGTATCTTTTCCTTCCGCATCAGGTGCTCGGCGTACCCGCCTACTTTTTTCCCTTTCCATTCGCCGCCGGGAACGGAATACACGCCCCAGTGGATAAAACAGCCGAATTTCGCCTCCCGCCACCACGCGATGCGCGCGTCGTGGTTTTTCATTGAAGCCGTCCACCAGCCGTTTACGGCCTGCGCAATGGCAATGCTGTCGCGGCTTGCGGCCTGCTGCATGAGAATGCCTTCGTCGTCGCCTTTGAACTGCGCGAAGCCTGTTGCCGATGCGCCGAGCAGGGCGGCCGTTATGACTGTGAGCATTCTCATAATGCGGTGATGATCGTAGTGCCAGCGTTTATCGTTACCGACTGGTCGGTTACCGGTTCCAGGTCCAGCGCGGGCAGTTTGCTTTCGTCGCTGATCACTTTATTCACGGCAAAACCGTAGTCTTTGATCTCTTTTTTATCCGCCGTGCTCCCGGGCGCAGTTTGTATGCTTACCGGCTGCGCCGTGCGTATGGTTTGTTTGCCGTGGCCTTCGGAGGAACGTATTTCCGCCTGAACGAGCCTGCCGTTCTTCCAGCGGATGTCCACTTCCATGCCGCCTTTTATTTTCAGCCCTTTCACGCTGCCTTCGGGCCATGCGGACGGCAGTGCGGGCAGCAGGTGTATCACGCCGTCGTGGCTTTGCACGAACATTTCCGTGATGCCGGACACTACGCCGAAGTTGCCGTCTATCTGGAACGGCGGGTGCGCGTCGAAGAGGTTCGCGTACGAGCCGCCGCTGTTGTCCCCCACGCTGATGGAATCGATCGTGGCGAGGAAGAGCTGTTTGTTCAGCATCGTGTAGGCGTGATCGCCGTCCTCAAGCCGCGCCCACCAGTTGATCTTCCATGCTTTCGACCAGCCCGTGCCGCCGTCGCCGCGCAGCAGCAGGCTTCGTTTGGCGGCCGCGGCCAGCTGCGGCTCGCGTCTTGGCGTGATCGCATTGCCGGGATAGAGTCCGTACAAATGGCTCAGGTGGCGGTGTTTGTCTTTCGGATCGTCCCAATCCTTGTACCATTCCTGCAGCTGGCCGAGGCGGCCTGCGTGGAAAGGGTACATATTTTTCAGCAGGTAACGGATCTGTTTTACCATCGCCGCGTCCTTTTTTAATAGCTGCGCAGCCAGGGCCGTACGGTTCAGCAGGTCGTGGATGATGGAAAGGTCCATCGTGGAAGCGATGCTTACAGAACCTTTTCTTTTGCCATCGACCAGGAAGTTGTTCTCCGGCGAAGTGGAAGGATTGGTCACCCATTTGCCTTCCGGGCTTTTGATCAGCCAGCCCATCATAAATTCCGCCGCGCCTTTCATAAGCGGATAAGCGGTATCTGCGAGGAATTTTTCGTTCCCTGTATACGTATAATGCTCCCAGAGATGGCGGCAGAGCCAGGCCCCGGCCATCGGCCAGATGCCCCAGCGCGGGTCGCCCTTCTGGTCTTTCCAGTCAAAACCGCCGCTGGGAGAGGTGATCGCCCAGATGTCCGTGTTATGATGCACGGTCCAGCCGCTGAGACCGTAATTCACCTGCGCGGTCTTTTTGCCGTTCTTCGCCAGCAGCGCGATGAAGTCGAACAAAGGCGTAGCGCATTCGCTGAGGTTGGCGGTTTCGGCGGGCCAGTAATTCATTTCCGTGTTGATGTTCACGGTATAGTTGGAGCCCCATGGCGGCTGCATCTTGTCGTTCCAAAGCCCCTGCAGGTTCATCGCCGGACCGCCTTTGCGCGAGCCGGCGATCATGAGGTAGCGGCCGTACTGGTACAGCAGCGTGGTGAGCTGCGGGTCGCGGTGACCGCCTGCGAGCGTGTATGCTTTCAGTCTTTCGTCCGTCGGGTTTTCCGCGGAGGCGTCTTTCCCGAGGTCGAGCTGCACGCGGTTGAATAACTTCGTGTAGTCGTGCAGGTGCTGCGACAGCAATTTATCGTAGTTCGCAGAAGCCGCTTTCTGTAATGATTTCAGGGCTTCGGCGTGCTGGTCTTTCCCCGCGGTGACCGGGTTATTGAACGGGCCGTTGTAGCTGGTGCCGATGGAAAGCAGGAGCACCGCTTCCGTGGCGTCTTTTACGGTAAGCCCTTTATCGTCCGTATTGCTGGCGCCGTCTTTCAGGCGGGCCTGCAAATGCACTTCATATTTGATGCCGTTTTGCGGATCGTACTCGATCGATCTTTTTTCGTATGCCCGGTGCGGTACGTAACCCGGGCATTGACCGGCGAGCACGAGATGCGCGTTGTCCTTCCCCGATACTTTCACCGGCATCGGGTTGTCGAATTCCGCGCGGAAATTCAGCGCGCCGCGTTTGCTGCTTTTCCAGCGGATCACCAGCAGCTGCGCGGGGTAGCTCACAAAAGTTTCCCGCGTGTATTCCACACCGCCGGCGGTATATTTCACCGTGGCGAGCGCTTTATTGAGATCGAGCGAACGTTCGTAATTTTTTATGTCGGCCGGCTGTATTGTATTTTTTATCAGCAGGTTGCCCAGCGTGAGATAACGCGCGCTGTAGGGGCCGAGCATTTGCCTGCTCAGCGAATCCGCCTTCATATATTCTCCCTTCCACAAGGCTTGTCTCACAAAAGGCAGCACGGCGCGCGCGCCCGGATTGTTGCCGTCGGACGGGCCGCCGCTCCAGAGGAACGCTTCATTCAATTGCAGCTTTTCTTCCCCCACCGTACCGAACACCATTGCCCCGATGCGGCCGTTGCCCACCGGCAACGCCTCGTTCCAGTTAGCTGCCGGCTGGCGGTACCACAACTTCAGCAGGGGATCGCCCTGCTGCGCCTGTGCGTGAAATGGTGCTGTAAACAATAATATGATCCCTGCGATCAATCCTTTCATCCTGTCCGTAGTTTAAACAATAAATGTAGCGTGATCCGTCAAACCTCCTGCGGCCGCTGTTCACGGAATTACGGCATTAAAGCGCCGTAATCCCGTGATGGCAGCCAGGCATGATTTGTAATGAAAAGTGGTGACTGATCTTCATAACGCGGTGCCGTCTTCTGCGGCATATATAATTAAATCCTTCAATCCTGAATTTACGAAAATTAAGCAAACGTTTGCATTAATTTGGCTGGCTGTATATCGAAATACGGCTGAATGTAATACCGAAATTATGCAATCGGTTGCAGATTACGAAACATTTTTTTCACTTTTGTTAGTATTGATTTCACATCCGGGAAACGGGTCAGATAGAAGGACTGGTGAACCCGAGCTTTTTCAGGCCAATTTTTATTTCCGGGCAGCTCATGAAAAGCCGCCACAGCAGCCCGCTCCGATAGTTTTCTATCATCACCACGATCGGCCCCTGGTCGATAGCGAGATACTGATAGTCAAACCAATTGACGGTTTCGTTGAAGGCGTCATAAAATCCGTATTCGCCCCAAAGCCGGTCCCCCACTTTATTATAAAAATATTTCAGCGCCTGCATGGAGTATTCCGGCGTGTAGGGAAATGACGACAAAGCCGCCGTGGGAGTGATCACGCCGAGGTCGTTGGTGGGAGAATGCGCGTTATAGAATTCGTGGTTGTCGCTGGCGGTAAGCCCCCAGCAGTCCGGGCCGTAGCCTTTGAATTTTTTCGGGTTCTCGATACAATGCTGCCGGTTGATGAGCGTGTGATTTTTATTTTGTTCCCAATAATCGGCGTACCGGTCTTTCAGACCGCGCGGGTCAAGCCCGAGAAAAGAATAATGCGCAAAAAAAAGCGGGCCGCCGTATGGGAAACCGAGCGGCAACGCGATGCCGTAATATTCGCGGCCGTTCACAAAATTATTGCTCACCGCCCAGCCGTTGTGATACGCTTTTGCGGATATGGAATAATTGGGCGACGACGCGGCCAGCACATACGCGATCAGGCATTCGTTCCAGCCGCGTACCTGGTGGTTCATGGCCCAGCCGTTGTTGGGGCTCCAGTGCCAGTACAGCACGTCCTGCCCGCCCTGCGTATACCAGTTCCATTCCGTTTCGTTCCACATCCAGCCGATCTTGTTGCGCAGCTCCGTTTCCTTCGGCGTATCGCCGGTGAAATATTGCCGCACGCACAACAGTCCCTGCCACATAAAAGCGGATTCCACGAGATCGCCGCCATCGTCTTTCCGGCTGAAAGGAACCGTTTTACCCGTGGCGCCGTTCATCCAGTGCGGCCAGATGCCGTGATAGTGATCGGCTTTGTCAAGGAAGTTCACGATCTTCAGCAAACGTTCCAGCCCCTGCTCGCGCGTAATAAATTTTCGTTCGATGCCCACGAGTATCGCCATCACCCCAAACCCCGAACCGCCGATGGTCACCACTTCCGGCGTGGTGGTGCGCTCGGGCGCGAGCCCCGACACCGGGTGAGCGAACTTCCAGAAATAATCAAAGGTGCGCTGCTGCACGAGCGTCAGCAAAGCGGAGTCTCCCAGCTGCGGCCGGGGAACTTTTTTCTTCTGCGCCATGGCGGGCAACAAACAGACGGTGCAGCAAACAATACAGATCAGGCGTCGTATCATATGATCGGGTTCTTGTTCCAAAATACGGCTTTCATTTCAAACTCAGTTGTAGCCCGGGTTCTGGGTCAGGCGGTTGTTGCTGAGCAATATCTGGTCCTGCGGGATGGGGAACAGCTCATTTTTACCGTCCTCAAAATTTTTCCCGTGCGCGCGCATCACCGGACCCGCGCGGCCGGTGCGCACGAGGTCCCAGAAGCGGTCGTGCTCCATCGCCAGCTCCACCCTTCTTTCTTTCCATATTTTTTGCCGCAGATCGGCCTGCCCCGCGGACGTGGCATTTGGCAGCCCGGCGCGCTTCCGCACGATATTCAGCTTCGCCAGCGCTTCGCCGGTATTGCCCAATTCGTTCGCGGCCTCGGCGTATTGCAGCAGCAGCTCGCCATAACGCAGCACGCGCAGGTTCTTTGGCGTGCGGTCGGCGCTGCCGCAATACGGCTCCTGCGTGCGGCTGTGATAGGCTTTATAATTGTAGCGGTCGTTCTCCACGGAATCGCGGCTGGGCACGCGGAAGCCGTCCCACAACACGGTGCCGTTCGGCTGGATGGTGATGATGGTCGCGTCCTTGCGTTTGTCGCCGGGCTCGTACGCAGCCGCCAGATCCGCCGTGGGATTGTTGAAACCAAACCCGAAGTCGGACCAGCCTTTCCGCGCGCGGATGCCCTGGCTGTTCGCATACAGTTCTATCGCCGCATTGCAGGCGGCGTTCACACCGGTCTGCACTTCAAAGATGGATTCGACGGAATTGGCGCCTTTCGCGCGCCAGATGTCGGCGTAGTTGGAAAGCGTATCGTACAGGCCGGAAGCGATCACGGCCTGGCTGAGATCGAACGTTTTCTGCCAGTCTTTCCGATACATGTACACTTTGCCCAGCATCATCTGCGCCGCGCCTTTGGTGATGCGGCCCACGGGCGTGGCGCCTTTCAGCGGCAGATTGTCCACCGCGAACTGCAGGTCGGAAATGATCAGCGCGTAAATATCTTCCGCGGAAGCGCGCGTCTGGAAAGCGTCTGAATTGGCCTCTTCCGGCGTGGGCACCCTGTCTATTTTCGGCACGCCGCCAAAAGTGCGCACGAGGTTGAAATAAAAATACGCGCGCAGGAAACGCACTTCCCCGATCAGCCTGTTTTTGTCCGCTTCGTCTATCGGGCTCAGCGGCAGCTTGTCCAGCGCCTGGTTGGCGCGGGCGATAGCCTGGTAATAACCGGTCCAGAAATTGGC
>CBINIO010000001.1:0-38315 GCA_966250725.1 uncultured Chitinophaga sp. | reverse complement strand
GTCCGCCGAAGCCCAGCGGCTGTCCAGGCTGCCGTCCGTCACGTTGCCCGCTTCATAATTTTTCCCTTTTTCTTTCCATGCGCTTGTTGCCGCGGCGGGCCTTTTTTCCGAAATAAATTTCCCGTTCTGCGGCAAAGGTTTCCCCGGCGCCAGCCCCAGCCGCTTGCCAAGGGCGATGGCGGCGAGCGCTTCATATTCACGGATGCGGCCCGTCTGGTCCGGCGGGATGTTCATCACCAGCGAGTTGTTGTTGGCCGTGCACCAGTAAAACAGTTCTTCCAGCTCGTCCAGCTCGCGGGTGGGCAGCTGCGCCGATTTCTGGAACCAGTTCCAGCGGTGACTGATGCAAAGCGTATGCTCAAAGGGCATGTAATACGATTTGCCGTTGTGCAGGTATTGTTTTTTGTCAAAACGCGTGATGATCTTCGGGTCCCACAGGCGGAAATCCGAGGGGAAATACTGGAAATAATATTTGTTGTCTTCCGTCATTACCGACGGCGGCGTGAATTTGCGCTTGCCTTCTTCGTTCACGATCGTATGGTTCACGCTCACGGCGCAGGCGGGATTGAATTTTTTCACGAGTGCGTACAGCTGGTCGATGCCCCAATTCTCCGGCTTGCGGTCCCAGCCGCCGTCCAGCCACAGCTCGCAGATCGGGCCGTAGTTCGTAAACAGTTCGGTGAGCTGCTTTCGCATGTAATCGATATACAGCTGCGGATCTTTGTTTTTGTAGGAAGGTTCATGCCGGTCCCACAACGAATAATAAATCGCGAATTGCAGCCCGTATTTTTTGCATGCTTCTGAAACGGCTTTCACCACGTCGGTCTTGACGGGCGAAGCGGCCACGTCGTAGGTGGTGTATTTGCTGTCCCACAGGCAGAAGCCGTCGTGGTGTTTGGTGATAAGCAGCACATACCGGAAACCCGCGTCGCGCGCGGTGCGCACCCACTGGTCGGGATCGAGCGCCGTCGGATTATACTTTTCCACGGGGATGGTGCCGTCCGACCATTCCACATCGGCGAAAGTGTTCACGCCAAAGTGAATGAACATGCCGTAACCGCGCTCGATCATGGCCTGCTGGGCGAGATTGGGAGTAGTGCCGGGCTGCTGCACCTGGGCGGAGAGATGAATGCTGAAGAGAAAGGCCAGCATGCAGGTGATGAGGCGTTTTTTGATGGTGTTCATGGATGGGCTTTTTTGTTGCTGCCGGGAAGGGCTTGCGGCAATAATACGATAATCGGGCTGCTAAAGATGGTCGCGGATTAGCAAAGATTTACGCTATTTTGTTGCCGGAGGCGGCGGGAAGTGATTATATTCGTTCGGTTAAAATCCCGGCCTGATGAAAAATATCTATGCTACCATCATTTTTTCACTGACATTTGCCTTTCATTCCTATGGACAGGAAGCAAAAATCGTCTATATCGTTGATTCGATCCCGGTAATAGAAGATCCCGAATACGGCAATGAAATTTTGCAGGACGAAGTAGCAGACCTTACGGTCATCAAAAATAAGGATACGCTGAAACGACTTGGCTATGACGGCTTTGACGCCGCTGCATACCTGTTCACCAAAGCCTACAGAAGCCGGCCTGAGGACATAAAAAAGATCCCGTCCTTACGACAGATGAAACAGATCGGCGGGGTTTGGCATTTTCGCGGCGGGCCGTACACAGGCCCGTTCATCGACTATTATTACAGCGGCAGAAAGCGGGGTGAAGGCACATTGAAAAACGGCAAGGCGGAAGGGCCGCGCAAAATGTATTTTCAGAACGGGAACGTCTCCATGGAAAGGCTGTACAGTCAAGGATTGGAAAACGGGCTGGAAAAAGAATATTACGAAAACGGCGCCCTTAAACAAAAAGGAGCGTTCGTGAATGGAAAAGAAGAAGGCATCTGGGAGATGTATTTCCCGAACGGGCAGGTAAAACAAAGAAGCACGTTAAAAAACGGGATGATAGAAGGCGAATCGACCATTTTTTATTCCAATGGCAAAATATTGGCCGTTGAACTGACCAGGAATGGGAAAACGATACCTGACAAAAGGTTAAAAAAAGTGAACGACGCTCAGAGAAAGGGCCACGAAAAAAACAGGCAGGGAGACTTCTCCGCCGCCATCAAACATTATACAAAAGCGATCGAAGCGGACAGCACTTCCGCAGAATCCTATTTTGCACGGGGAACGTCCCGGCTGAACAATCTTCAGTTTGACGAAGCACTGGTGGATTTTGACAAGGCCCTGGAACTGGAACCTTATTTATATATGGCGCTTGCCAACCGGGCATTCGCCAGGATCAGGAAACACCAGTTTGCCGGTAGCCGGCAACTGGGCGGTGCGCATGGCGTACAGGTATTGGCTACGAAAGCCGATACCAGCATACCGGAAAGCGACCGCACGCTTATTTGCAGCGATCTCAGGCAGGCTTATTTCCTTGGCGACGAACATGAGAAGGTCATCAAGGCATTGGAAGAATTTTGCAGGTAATTCCGGCTGCCGTGTAGTATTTTAGCACCAAACAAATTCCCGTATGAAGATCTTTTCATTCCTTGCCGCACTCCTGTGCTGCATAAGCGGCGCGTACGCGCAACAATACGACGAATCGAAAGTACCGGCCTACACGCTTCCCGATCCCTTGCAAACCCTCTCCGGGCGGCAGGTTAAGAATGTGCGCACCTGGGAAAAAGTACGCCGGCCCGAAGTGCTCCGGTTGTTTGAAGACAATATTTACGGGCGAATGCCGCGCGACTTTGACAGCATCCGTTTTACCACAACGCGCGAGGATGCGCGGGCGATGAACGGGAAGGCGTTGCTCAAAGAGACCGACATCACCGTGTACCGCGCGGGGCAGTCCGTTTCCATCCACCTCACGCTTTTTGTACCTAACCGGGTTTCACGGCCGGCGCCGGTGTTCCTGCTGATCAATAACCGCGGCAAAGAAAATACCGACCCCGACCGGAAAACCAAAAGCGGGTTCTGGCCCGCCGAAATGGTGACGGACAGTGGGTATGCCATTGCCGCGTTCCAGGTCAGCGATCTTGCGCCCGATAACAAAAAGGATTTTGCGAACGGCATGCTGCGGCTTTACCCGGAGCAGCTGAAAGCCGCCAACGGCATGAAGGCGATCGGCGCCTGGGCCTGGGGCGCGTCGCGCGTGATGGACTATTTTGAGAAAGAGCCGCTGGTAGATGCGCGGAAAGTTGTGCTGGTGGGGCATTCCCGCGGGGGGAAAACTTCGCTTTGGGCCTCCGCGCAGGACAAACGTTTCGCCATCTGCGTGTCCAACTGCTCCGGCAATACCGGTGCGGCGCTCGCACGGCGGCAGTTCGGCGAACGCATCACAAGGATCAACACTTCCTTCCCCCACTGGTTCAGCGACAACTACAAAAAATACAACGACCGGGAAAACGATCTGCCGGTAGACCAGCATATGCTGATCGCGCTGATCGCGCCGCGGCCCGTATATGCCACCAACGCCACGAAAGACCTTTGGGCCGATCCCACCGGCACTTTCCTTTCACTGAAAAACGCGGAAAAAGTGTTTGCGCTGTACGGTCTCAAATCCGCCCTGCCCGCCACGCCCCCGCCGACGAACGAGGCCGTGGAATTTTCCATCCTCGGCTATCACAACCGCGAAGGCATTCACAACATGACGGAATTCGACTGGCGGCATTTTATCCGGTTCGCAAATATTCATTTCAAAGCGAAATAAGAACTTCCTCCCAAATAGAAAAAGGCCTGCACGACCGCAGGCCTTTCCAATTACTAACAAACCATTTCAATCATTATAAAGCACTTCCATTTTTAAAATCGGTTTACGTTCGCCTCTTCAGGCAATAACTATTTCCAGTTAAAGACCCGCACGAAATACGGCCTGTAACGGTCCGC
The DNA here is from genome assembly GCA_966250725.1 of uncultured Chitinophaga sp. Lineage (GTDB taxonomy): Bacteria > Bacteroidota > Bacteroidia > Chitinophagales > Chitinophagaceae > Chitinophaga. Next base: position 34,432 of record CBINIO010000001.1, on the reverse strand, counting down.
GCTGCCGGGTTTGTTGAAGTTGGTCGCAAAGTCGGTCGGGTTGATGTTGTACGAGATCACCAGCTCCCCTTCCCTGCTTAACGCATGATGTACGAATGCGTTGTAGCTGATAATATCGCCGCTGTATTTATCGGGAATGTGATAGAGCGTGCGTTTGTTCGTCCAGGGGCCGACGGGCGTGGCGGATTCCTGGATGTAGATGTCCAGCCCGAAAAGGTGCTGCTGAGATACGAGGTAATATTTCCCGCCGTTATAAAACACGTTCGGCTGCGTGATATCGCTGCATACGCTGTATTTCTCCGGCGTGGCGCTCCACCCGTTCTCCCCGTAATATTCCCACTGCCCGGTAAGGTCATGACCGGCCGCGCGGGCCACGTACATAAACGTCGTGAGGTAACCGTTCTCGGTCGTGTACATGTAAGTATAGCCGTCCGGCGCTTTTACGGCGCCGGCGCTGTAGTTGCCGAAAAGATCCTTGTCCTTGATGATGTGATTGAGCTGCATGGAGGGCAGGTCGAATATGGCGAGGTCGGTGCTCACATGCAGGAAACCCCACATGCCGTCGCCGTTCTTTTTAACATGGCTGAGCAGCATCTGGAATTTTCCGTCGTGCACCTGGCCGGCGCCGGGCCAGTACCAGTCCTGGTCTTCGGGCGCGTCGCCGTACTTTATCCAGGTTTGGCTCTGGTTGCCTTTGCCGGGGTTGAGCTGTACGAAGCTTTGCAGCGAAGTGTCCAGCTGCAGATGCGCGGCGTTGCGAAGCATCACGTTGTCCGTGCGGTTGCGGTCGGCGCTGACCTGTCCGAAAAAGCTGTCCTGGAACGACCAGAGGATACGGCCGTCCGGCAGCAGCACGGAATAGCAGCCGTCGCCGCCGTTCCAGTTGCTGTAGCGGGTGAGGTATTCGTTATAATCGAGATCACTGTACACGGTCACTCGGGGGTCCCAGCGGCCGAAGCTGTTAAGCAGCTGCAGGCGTGGGCCGGCGGGCTGTTCGTTTTTATGGACGATGCTTACGTACCAGTATTTGACGATGCCCGCTTCCGATGTAACGCGATACCGGTAACGGTTGCCGTTCGCCGCGAAGTCGACCTTCACGCCTTTGGCGGGCAGCACTTCCGCGCCTTTTGAAACGGTCACCAGCGGGCTTACCGAGCTGAGATCGGGTTCGCCTTCCACATACACCGTAACGGTGGCTGAATCCGGGCCGTTCACGATCTGCGCGTCACCTACCTGGCCGTCTGGAAGCCGGAAGGAAACGATCGCCCGCTCGTAACTCTTATAGCCGTCCAAAGGGCTTTTCATGCAGGAGGTAAGTACGCCTCCGGCTATCAGCAGCATGATCATTTTGTTCATAATATTTTATTTAAAGCCGATCTGGATACCCACGTTCACCACCCGCTGGTTGATATACGCGTCGCCAGCGGTATTGCTGGATACTTCGGGGTCCTGCTGGTATTTGTCGTAATTGGTCCAGGTGAAAAGATTGTAGGCGCTCAGGTAAAGCCTTGCGTTGTTGATGCGGTTGGGCAGCCAGCGGCTGGGCAGCTGGTAGCCGAGGTCCACGGTTTTCAGGCGCACATACCGCGCGTCTATCAGCCAGAAGTCGGACATGTAAGTACGCGCGCTGTTCACGGTGGTAGGATTGCTGGTGAGGCGCGGGAACTGCGCGTTGGCGGCGTTCTCCGGCGTCCATCTTTCCTGGTGGATGGGCTGGAACTGGCTCTGGAAAGTTTCGATGCCGGTGCCCACCACGCTGAAGCTGTAACCGAACGATCCCTGGAACAGCACGTTCACGCTGAAACCTTTGTAGTTCGCGCCCAGCGTAAGGCCCAGTACGGTGCTGGCAAGATTGGGCTTGCCGATGGGGCCCTGGTCGTTGTTGTCGATCACGCCGTCGCCGTTGATGTCCCGGTATTTGAGATCGCCCGCCTGGATGGGATATTCCGAAAGCGGCGTGGCGGGTTTGTCGTGGTCGTTGGCCTGTATCTTCGCTACGTCTTCGGGCGTGTAATACCCGATGAACGTATAACCGAAGGGCTGATCGATGGGCAGACCGGTCTGCGCCAGCCAGGGATAAGCGGGCTGCGCCTCGTCCTTAAACAGCACCTTGTTCTTGAAATACTGGAACACGAGGCTGGTATTGAAATTCACGTTACGCACGCTGCCGCGGTAATTCACCTGCCCGTCGAAACCCGCGTTGCTGGTCTTCGCCACGTTGGTAGGACTAAAGCCGATGCCAAGCATGTTCGGCACGGAACCTTTCCGCACGAGCTGATCGTAACGGATGTCGTGGAAATAATCTATCGTAAAGGAGAGCTTGTCTTTGAACACGTTCACGTCGATGCCGATGTCCGCTTTTTTCGCTTTTTCCCAGGTCACGTCGAGGTTGCCCAGCTCGCCTTCGTAGATGGACTCGTTCTGTGTATGGTTTTCGCCGAAGGAATAGCCGCCGCCAGGGATATATTCCTGGCGGTAAAGGTAACGGTTGCCGGAGGTAACGTCCGAGCCTACCACGCCGTACGAGCCGCGGAGCTTCAGGAGGCTTACGAAAGAAATGTTGTCTTTGAAGAACGGTTCTTCCGAAATGGCCCAACCCACGCCCACGGCGGGAAAGAAGCCGTTTCGTTTTTTGGCCTGGAAACGGTCGGAGCCGTTATAGGCGCCGTTGAAATCGAGCAGGTATTTCCGTTTGAAGTCATACCCCACCTTGAACGAGAAACCCCTGAAGTTCGCGGGAATATCGGATTTGAAGGAAGCGCTCTGCCGGTTGTACAGCGCGAGCGCGTTAAACGAATGATCGCCAAAAGCGCGTGCGTAGTTAAAGAATGCCTGTACGTTCACATTGCGGCTGTAAAGATCGGTGTTGCCGGTGACGCGGTATTTCTGCAGGCGGTAATTGCCGCGAGGGTCCAGCGTATACGAGCCGTCCACGGGGTTGTAGTAAAAAGAAGGAGGTTCCGCTTCGCGGAAAAGGTTCCTTGAATATTGTTCGATACCCGCATAAGCGACGCGCGCGGTGAAGGAAAGCCCTTTCGTCAGGAAATCGAGCTGCTGCTTCGCGCCGAACAATACGTTAAAGTCCGTTCTTTTGCTGCGGCTGTAGCCGCCGTTCGCCAGCCGCGCGTTGAGCGTAGGCAGCGCGTCCTTCGTATCCACCGCGTAAGCGTAAGTGCCGTTCGGGTTCATCATCGGCGCCGAGTAAGGATGTATCTTTTCGAAGTTGTACACTTCAGATACGACGTTCGCCGAACGCGGCTGGTTGATGTCGCCAAAGCGGGTGGTAAGGTCGAGCCGGAGGGAAAGCGTTTTGGTCGCCTGCATGTCCAGGTTGGAGCGGAAATTATACCGGCGGAAAAAATAGTTGGTGTTCACTTCGTTCCTCGGGTCGGAAAAGTCTTTCACCAGACCGTTCTGTGTAAGGAAGCCGCCCGACACAAAATATTTCACCGCCTCGGTGCCGCCGGAACTGTCCACGTTGGTATTGGCCTGGTAAGCATGTTTTTTAAACACTGCGTCGTACCAGTTGATGTTGGGATGCCCGTAAGGATCGTTGCCGTTGCGGAACAGCTCCAGATCCTCATCCGTAAACTTCAGCGGCAGCCCGTCGTTTTTATAAGCTTCGTTCACCAGCAGCGCGGTGTTGTAAGAGTCGAGGAAGGTCGGCGTTCTCACCGGCGACTGCTGCCCCGATTCCACACGCACGTTCACCTGCGGGCGGCCGCTTTTACCGCGGCGGGTAGCCACTACCAGCACGCCGTTCGCGCCTTTGATGCCGTATATCGCGGTGGTGGAGGCGTCTTTAAGGATGGAAATGCTTTCGATCTCGTTCACGTTGATCTGCTGCAGCTGGTCGTACGAATACTCGATATCGTCCACGATAATGAGCGGTTTATTGCCGTCGGAATTAAGAGAGCTGACGCCGCGGATAAAGAAGTCCGAAGCGTCCTTCCCGGGCTGGCCGGAGCGCTGCTGCGAAACAAAACCGGGGAGCTTGCCCATCAATGCGTTCTGCACGTTGGCGGTAGGCACGTTCCTGATCTCGGCGCCGGTGATGGCGCTCACCGCGCCGGTGCTGGTGATGCGTTTGGCGGCGTTAAACCCGACGATCACCACTTCGTCAAGCCCCTGCGTGGAGGGCTGCAACACCACGTCGATGGCGGTTTCGCCGGCCACGTCGATCTCCTGGGTGGAAAAGCCGATGAGCTTTACGATCACCGTGTGCGAGGCGCCTTTCAGCGTGAGCTTGAACCGCCCGTCGGGGTCGGCGATCACGCCGTTGGCGGGCACGCCTTTTTCGGCGATGGTAGCGCCGGGCAGCACCCCGTTCATGTCTTTAACGGTGCCGGTGATCGTTTTTTGCTGGGCCGCAGCGGTAAAAGGCAGGACGGCCGTCAGCAGGAGGAACAGTATAATATTTTTCATCTTTTTCAGCGTTATGGTTCATGAAAGGAATAGGGCTCACCAGCCCGGGTTCTGGCGCATGTTGTCGTTCTTCACCACTTCGTCGTAAGGGATGGGATAGAAATACATTTTTGGCGCGAGGAACACGGGCTTGAACACTTCCACCTTGTTGTAGCTGAACGCCGGCCCGTCCTTGACGATGCTCATGCCGTGCAGCGGCTGCCCGTACACCTGCTGCGCGATCTTCCAGCGGCGGATGTCCCAGAAGCGGTGCTCCTCGAAGGCCAGCTCTATTCTTCTTTCGTTACGGATCACTTCCCGCATCTGACCGGGCGTCATGCCCTCTTTAAGACCGTACATGCCGTCCGCTCCCGGAGCGATGCCCGCGCGCTGGCGCAGGTCTTTCAACACCTGGTACACTTCGTCCGTGGCGCCGTTGTATTCGTTCTCGGCTTCGGCGAAGTTGAGCAGCACTTCGGTGTACCGCAGTATGATCCAGTCGTGGCTGGTGTTGGCGTACTGCGTGGCGTTCTCGAAATTGCCCATGAACTTGCGCATGTAGTAGGAGGTCCTGGTGCCGGGCTCCTGCCCGCCGGGCCTGTGCTGGCCGCCTTCGAACGTTTGCAGCTCCACGCCCAGCCAGCGTGCGCCGTTGTACAGGACGCTCATGGTCAAACGCGGGTCGCGGTTGGCATAGGGATCATTGGAGTTGTAGCCGGATGCCGGGTCTGTAATGGGCAGGCCCGTATTCATCGGGAAAGCATCCACCAGCTCCTGCGTGGGATTAGTGCGCCCGCGCGCTACGCTGGCGAAACCCACGGGGCCGTTGGTGCTTTCGATCTGCGTATTGTTGCCTTCCTGGCGGAAGAAGAGTATCTCGCTGTTGTTCTGCGTAATAAACACGTCCTTGAACGAGGGCAGCAAAGAAAAATGCTGTTCTTCTATCAGCTCGCGCGCGGCGTCCGAAGCGGCTTTCCAGCGTTCCTTATCATAGCTCGCATAACCGGTGAGCGCATTGCCGGCGTCGATGTTCTGGCCGTTGTACAATGGGCTGGCGGCGTATAGCAGCACGCGCGCTTTCAGCGCCTGCGCGGCCCCGCGGGTAGCGCGGTGACTGTGCAGCTCGGGCGCGGCGATCGGGTTCGGCCGCAGGCTGTCCTTGATCGCATCGCATTCGTTCACGATATAGTTCACGCAATCCTCAAAAGAGCTGCGCGGCACTTCCACATCATCCCCCAACGCGCGCACCTTGTCGCCCATCAGCGGGATGCCGCCATACCGTTTCAGCAATTCAAAATAAAACAGCGCGCGGATGAACCGGGCCTCTGCCTTCCATGCGTACCGGATAGAGCTGCCGTTGGGCAGTTTTTCCTTCACCGGCGACACGTCGATATTCGATACAAAAATGCTGGCGGAGCGGATGGCCGCGTACGCATTGTTCCAGGGCGTTTCATCCGGGATGGAAGCGTACGAGGTAAACGCGCCCGTGGCCAATTGCATCACGCCGGAAGTACCGGTGAGCCCCGAAATGGCATCGTCGGACGCGGCGTCGAGCAGGTCGCCGCCCACGCGGTTGTAACCGGTGGGGAGCTTTGAATAAATGCTGTTCAAAAATTTGTTGGCATAGGTGCCCAGCGAATCGTCTTTATCGAATACATATTCTATGGTGACATTTTCAAGCGGTATCACTTCATAATCCTTTTTACAGGCAGCCAAAGCGGCAAGGCAGCCGGCCAGGAATATCATTATGCGGGAATGCTTCATTGTGCTTTATTTAGATGGCTGACTAGAATTTAACATTGATGCCTGTGTTCAGCACGCGCTGTACCGGGTACGCGCCCACGCCCACTTCGGGGTCCACAAAATCGTACGCGGCGTGTGTGAACAGGTTTTGCCCGTTCGCGAACAGTTTCACGCTGCCCAGCTTCAGGCGGCTTGTCCAGCGGTAAGGCAGGTTGTAGGCGACGCTCACGTTCTTCAACCGGAAGTAGCTGCCGTCATGCATCCAGAAGGAGGAGCTCGCTTTGTTATAATTGTGGTTCGCGTCCGCGGTCAGTCTCGGGTAAGTAGCCGTGGCGGCGGTTTCCGGCGTCCAGCGGCCGGTGATCTGCTCGTACGCCTGGCCGTATGTGAAGTTCAGGAACTGGAAACCGGCTTCCGTGGCGAAATTGGCGACGTAGTTCATACGGTTGGCCACACCCTGCAGCAGCGCACTCGCTTCGATGCCTTTCCAGGAAAAACCAAAGTTGACGCCGTAATAAATGCGTGGTTTGTATGTACCGATCGGCGCTTCGTCGAACTGGTTGATGTCGCCGTCGCCGTTGAGGTCCTTGTACCGGATATCGCCGGGGATGGGGTCGTAGCCTGCAATGCTGGCGCTGCCCGCGGCTTCTTCTTCCGACTGGAAAAAGCCGTCCGCGATATAACCGAAGCGCATGCCTACGGGCTGGCCCGTTCTTTTGTTCCATTCATATTCGCGGCGCTGCTCGTCCATAAAGATCACTTCGCTCTGCTCGATGCTGCCGTTGGCGGTGATAAAATAATTGAAGGCGTTCACACGGCCCTGCCAGGTAAGGGTCAGCTCGCCGCCCTGGTAAAGATTGATGCCGATGTTCTCGGGCGGGTAGGCCGCGCCGGACAAGGCGATGCTTTTGCCTCTTATCTGCAACAGGTTCTCGTAACGGTCGCGGTAATAATCGCCGGTGATCCGCAGGCGGTTGCTGAAGAGGGAAACGTCCAATCCTACATCCAGCTTCTTCGCGGTTTCCCAGGAAATATTCACATTGGCGAGGCCGTTCTCCTGGAAGCCCGAAGCGGGGGAACGCACGGTGCCTTGCGAATAGATGCCGCCGCCCACGCCGTTGTTCTCACTGAACGCCTGCCGCCAGATATAATAGCCGGAGTTGTCGATGCCATTGCCGGTATGCGCGTATGTGCCTCTCAGCTTCAGCTGGTCGAGCCAGCCGGCGCTTCCCTTCAGGAAATTTTCCTGCGCAAGGTCCCAGCCAACACCGGCGCCAAAGAAGGTGCCGTATTGCCTGCCGGGTACATAACGGTTGTAGCCGCTGCGGTTGACCGCTCCTTCAATAAAATATTTATTCGCGTAGTTGTAAGCCGCTTTGCCGGAAATGTTCACGGCTTTGCCGGGAAGGTCGTAGTTAAAGATCGTTTGCCTGCTGTCCGCCAGCACCGCGGCGCTGAGGCCGTGAAGACCGAATTGCCGGTCGTAGTTCAGCGAAACCTGACCGAAAAAATATTGCGCGTTGAACACGGACACAAAATTGTTCCGCTGCGCGATAGCGCTGCCGTATTTGTTGTAGATAGTATCATCCGGCGTTGCTTCCATGCGGTACACCAGCTCCTGCTTGCTGCGGTTGATGGCGTTGGCGGATTGAATGGACAAATTGCCTTTGCCTTTTACGGACAGGCCGGGCAGCCAGTCGCCGAGATCGTAACGCAGGTCAACATTTGCCATCACGTCCTTGCTGTTGTCCTGTATATAACCGCTGTTGATCGTTTTGGACAGCAGGTTGCTGGTGAGGTTGTTGGTGCCGCCCCAGCTGCCGTTCGGATTGTACACGGGATATGCGCTGTTGGGTGTGGCGATCAGGGTGGAAAGGATGTCCGCGGTGGTAGCGCCCGGCTGCGTGCCTTCCTGCAGGCGGCCGAAAAGCTGCATGCCTACGTTGAGGTTCTCGGTAACGTCGATGCTTACGTCCGTGTTGATGAGATATCGCTTCAGCCCGGCATTGGTGTTGTAAGTGGCCCCGGGAGCGGTTTTGAACATGCCCTGCTGATCGGTATAGTTAAGCGAAACGGAATAGCGGGCCACTTTGCCGCCGCCGTTGATGTTGAGGTTGTAGCGGGACAAAGGCGCGTTGTCGCGGAGTATCTGGTCGTACCAGTTCACATCGGGATGGGTGTACGGGTTGGAATGATCGCGGAAGGCTTTAAAATCGGCTTCGTCGAATAAAGGCTCTTCCCCGTCGTTCTGCAAGGCTTCGTTCAGCAGGTAGGCGTATTGCCAGGCCGGCAAAGGTTTTGGCAGCTTGAGCGATTGCTGCACGCCGGTTTGCGCGGTGAAGGACACGCGCGGTTTTCCCGCACGGGCGCGTTTCGTGGTCACCAGCAGCACGCCGCGCGAGCTGCGCTGGCCGAGCATGAGGGTGGACAATCCGTCTTTCAGCACCGAAATGGATTCGATGTTTTCAGGATCTATCGAAAAAACGTCGCGCTGCACGCCGTCCACGATGGTTACCGGCACCTGCCCGCGCAGCAGCAGCCCGATCTCGGTATTGTCGTTCGGCTCCATGGCGCCGGGCTTGGGAATGTTGCCGATGAAAATGTCGATGTCGAAATTATCCGAAATACCGGGGCTGCGGAAACCGCTTCCCTGCTGCGTATAAAGCCCCGCCAGCCTTCCCGGCAGCGCGTAGGCGTACAGGGTGGCGGGAGTGGTGGACAGCTGGTTGGTATACACCGTGCCCACGGCGCCGACCATGCTGCGGGGAGACGCTTCCCCGTACAACACCGGGATGCGCTCCGGCGAAGGAATGTATTGCTCCTCCATCCGCAGGTTCACCGCCCTGGCGTCGCGCACTTTATATTCGATGGTATAATAACCGGGATACTGAATAACGAGAATGTTGTTCGCTGCCGCCTGCAGGGTGAATCTCCCCGCGGCGTCGCTGCTGGTGCTGTCGGTAGTGCCCTTTACGACGATGGAAGCCCCCGCCACCGGCTGACCGTAGCTGTCCGCCAGCTGGCCGGAAACATTCCCCGGCGTTTGCGCCTGCACGCTCCCGCAAAACGCGAGCATAAAACAGGCGAAGACTGAAATATATTGTTTGAAGTAGCTGTGAGCCATTGTATCAGTTTTTGGAACGATGGTGATTATTGGCATTTGAAAGTGTACACGAACGGCGCGGCGGTGTTGCTGTAGCCGACTTTCACAGTACCGGTGCCATCCGTGAAAAAGTATTCGATCTTTTCCAGCGTCTGCCCTTCCTGCAGATTAAAAAATGCGCGCGGCCAGAAAGTGATGGCGGATTTGTTGCCGGTGTACGCTTTCAGCTTCGTAGCGTCGGTTTGCGCGCAGGCGTCCAGCTCCTGCCCGCCGGTGGTAAAACCTTTGGCGCAGAGATAGATGTCGCCCACGCCGTCCAGCGCGGTAGGCACTACATCGGGGTCGAAGCTGAGGGTGAGGAAGTCGTTGTCCGTAGCCATGCCCGGCGTAACCGCGGCGATCTGCGGGTTGCAGAAATCGATCAGGTCGCCTTCGCCGTCGGTGATGGTAAAGCAGTCTTTGAACATGCTTTTGTACACGTTGTTGGAACCAAATACATCGCTGAGCCCTTCGGAGCTGGTACCGAGGAAATAACCGGTCTTGAACTGGAGGTTCTGCATGCCGGGGATCGTTTTGATGGTGACGTCGATATTTTCTTTCACGCCCTGCGGCACGTTGTAAGCCTGCTCCGTCCAGAACACGACCCATTCCATCTCGTCCGTCCTGTAATTGCCGCCCATGCCGAAACGGTCCTTCAGCGCGTCGGGCCAGGTTTTGCCGCTGCCGGGGCTTACCGTCGAAGGCACCGGAACCATTTTCCCGTCCCCGTAAGACGTCGTCGTGAACGTGATAGTGGTGTTCGTAGCGGCCGCCCAGCTTTTAGGCGCGAGGAAGCCGATGATCAGCCTTACATTGCTGCGCCCGCCGTCCGCCACGTCGATGCGGTTGTGCATCACGATGGTCAGCTCTTCCCCTGCTTTGGACGTCAGCGGCTGGTCGATGGAATCGAGGAACACGCAGCTCGCCAGCACTACCAGCAACAGGATTACGCCGTATAAATATTTTCTCATGTTTTGTGTTTGTGTCTGGTTAGGGATTCACTTTTTCAAGCGTGTACACGTAAGTATTGGAAGCGCAGCCGGGACTGAACGAGAAGTTCATGTTGCGTTTCCCGTTCACCACCGGGTAGGTGAAACTGGAGCTTACCGGCCCGCCGCCGCCCGTTTGGGAAAAGGTGATCCTGAACGGGTATTTCGGATCGTCCAGCGAATACGTGCCGTTTTTTGTCACGAGGAACGGCAGGGGATTTTCGATGCTGTATTGGTCCGCGGTGAAGCGTATCCTGAATTTTGTAAAGTCCGCCAGCGCTGTGATGTCCACGTCGTTGCGCACGGCTTTTACGATGCGCCATTCGCCGCTGATGTCTTTTGTGTGTTCCGGCACCAGTATTTCTTTTTGTTTGCAGGCGCCGATCACCAGCGACAGCGTCATCAGCAAACATATCGGGAGCGTTAATTTCATGTCGTTGAATTTTACCAGGAAGGATTTTGTTTCAGCTCGGGGGATTTCGCGGTTTCGCCCTGCGGGATGGCCCAGAGGTACATGGCTTCGCGGAAGTTGTGCTTGCGCACGGGGAAGATCCGGTACGTTACGCCGCTGCCGCTTCGGGTGATCTCCATGCCGTTCATTTGTTTGTTCTCCGTCTGCATGGCGATCTTCCAGCGTCTCACATCCCAGAAGCGGTGACCTTCGAATGCCAGCTCCACCCTGCGTTCCGCACGGATGGCCTCGCGCATCTGGTCTTTCGTGAGATCGTCCGGCAATTCGTAAGGCATGAGGCCGGCGCGTTTGCGTACCAGCTCCACGGCGTCGTACACTTCCTGGGTAGGGTTGGCGGCGTATTCGTTGGCCGCTTCGGCGAAGTTGAGCAGCACTTCCGCGTAGCGCATCAGCGGGAAGCAGCGGTTGCTGCCGTGGATGAAGTTGGCCGCGATATTTTCGTCGAGCATTTTGTTGGTGTAATAACCGGTGGGCGTGCCGGCGTGTACGGCGTCCTGGCTTACGCCTTTGCCGTCGGGGCCGAGGTAGATGTTGACGGGCTCTTTCAGACCGGTGTTCTGTATCAGCGGCATCTGGTCGCGGATCACGGAGTAAGCCAGCCGGGGGTCGCGGTCTTTGTACGGATCGTTCGCATCATAGCCGGAAGCGGGATCGGTGATGGCTTTGCCGTTCGCCATGCCGAACGCGTCCACAAATTCCTGGTAAGGGAAACCGCCCTTCGCCCCGTTGCGCGACGGCGGCTGCCAGGCGCTTTCCAGCTCGCGGTTGCCGCCCTGCATTTTGGCGAGGATGTATTCCGTGTTCACGCGAAGCGTGAATAACTTATAGAACCCGTAACCGGGAGCGGTGGCATTGTCTTCGTACAGCGAAAACGCCTCGGTGTTCATGACCACCTGCGCCGCGTCGGCGGCGAGCTTCCAGCGTTCGGGGTCTGCATTGGTGTAACCGGTGAGCGGGTTTTCCGGCTCTACGCCGCCGCCGTTGAACAGCGGGCTGGCGGCAAACAGCAGCACCCTGGCTTTGAGCGCCAGCGCGGCGGCGCCGCTCGCCCGGCCGTAATCTTCCCGTATCCTTACCAGCGGCAGCGATGCGGCGGCAGCGTCACATTCGGATACGATGTAGTTCACGCATTCCTCGTAAGTGTTGCGCACGGCCGGTATCTTGTCCGTTACGTCGTACACGGTGTCGCCCAGCAAAGGCACGCCGCCGTAATGTTTCAGCAGGATGGCGTAATACCATGCCCGCAGGAAACGCGCTTCGGCCGTCATCACATTGCGGATATGCGGCGGAATGGGCGACGAAGGCAGATGTTTCAGCAGCTGGTTCACCCTGCGGATATTGGTATAAGGCAGGTTCCAGGCGTCGTTGCTGATGATGCTCGGGTTGACCGTACCCGTCGCGAACTGGATGGACGTGGTGACGTTGGCCGACTTCTGCGGCTCGGCCTCGTCGCAGGCGGCGTCCAGGCCGCCGTTGCCAAAACGCGTGGCGCTTTCGGCAAACCCGATGTCTATGTAAATGTTGGTGAGGAAGGCCACTGTCCGGGCGCTGTCCGCAAATACGGTCTGCTCGTTCAGGTTGGTGGTTTCCGTCTGGTCGAGGAAATTCTTTTTCCCGCAGGAAATCAAAAGAAACATTCCCAGGCACAGGCATGCAGGAGCAGCGAACGTGAATTTCTTTGTCATAACGTTAAATACGTGGAAGCGTTCCGCTTTTGGTGATAAAAATTTGGTCAAAGAAGGTTACGGGACCGGCCGTAAAAGGTTTCCTTCCACGGCGCAGCGGCCCGTAACGCTAAATAATTTTGGTTCAGTTACTATTGTCCCTACCTGTAATGACACCTCAAAAAGAGGATACCGCCATTGCCGGCAGGAATTTTTTTACCGGATCCCCCAATCCTTTGCCGGCTCTTCCCCCATTTCCAGCAGCAGCGTGCCTCCCGCGGCAATGGCGGCATGATCGATGTAACAGTGCGCATACGGCTTGCCGTTGAGCCAGGCGCGCTGGATGTAGCGGTTTCCGGGGGAATTGTTGCGGGTGCTGACGGTAAACTTTTTCCCCTCGGCATAAGCCGGGTCCAGCGCGATCTCCACGCTGTCGAATACCGGGCTGGTGATCTCGTACCGCGTGCTGCCGGGACATACAGGATGCAGGCCGCTGGCGGCGAGCACGTACCAGGCTGACATCTGGCCCACGTCTTCATTACCTACCAGTCCTTCCACGGAATTGCGGTACGCCCGCGCGCAGATCTCGCGCGTCCAGCGCTGCGTCAGCCAGGGCGCGCCCAGGCGGTTAAAAAGGAACGGCGCATGATGCACGGGCTCGTTGGCGTGGTTGTAATAGTCGTTCCACATCATGTTTTCGGGCACTTTTTCAAAAAAGTCCGTCAGATCGGCCAGCACTTTTTCACGGCCGCCCATGAGCGCCACCATACCGGGCACGTCCTGCGGCACGAACCAGCCCTGCTGGTAAGGACTGCTCTCGATGGTGCCGTAACCCTGCCGCATGCGCCCGTCCTCCGGCCACTGCTGCCAGCTGCCGTCGTCGTTCCTCGGGCGGAACCAGCCTTTTTCCGCGTTAAACACGTTGCGGTAATTGCCGCCGCGCGCGAGGTATAATTTTTCGTCTTCCCGTTTGCCCAGCGAGCCGGCGAATTTGCCGAGGCACCAGTCGAAGTAGGCGTACTCCAGCGTCAGCGATACGCTGAGGCCGCCGGTGGAATATCCTTTGGCGCCGTTGCCGAACTTCTCCACGGAATTTTTCGCATAGGCATAGGCTTTCTCCGCATCAAACCCGCGGATGCCTTTTTGCCATGCGTCCGCGATCACGGATACGGCGGGGTTGCCGATCATGCAGCCGCTGTAAGCGTTCAGGAATTCCCAGCGTTCCAGGTAATGGTTGCCGGTTTCATCTGCCAGCGTCACCAGCGAATTGATCATGTCGTTCACCACGCGCGGGTTGATGATGGTCTGCAAAGGCATCTGGCTGCGGAATACGTCCCAGCCGCTGAAGATGGTGCGTTTGCTGAAGCTGCCCGTTTCATGCGCCTTGCCGTCGCCGCCGGTATATCTGCCGTCCACGTCGGAAAAGATGCGCGGGTCTATCATCGTATGGTACAGCGCGGTGTAGAACACTTTCTTTTCGTCTTCCGTACCGCCGGAAACGGTCATCTTCCCAAGTGCTTCGTTCCAAAGCCGGGTGGCCTGTTCGCGCACACGGTCGAAGTTCCAGTCTTTTATTTCCGTTTCCAGGTTGTTTTTTGCGCCGTCGATGCTTACGAAGGAAATGCCTGCTTTCATGAGCACTTCTTCCCCGGCGGTGGTGGGGAACTCGGTGTAAAAGCCGAGGTGTTTGCCGGATCTTTCTTTTGCACCGGGCAAAACGGCGGCCTGCGCCACCCGTTCGCGGTAACGGTCGCTTTCAATGTCTTCGCGTTTACGCGTCCAGCTGGCGGGAATATCGGCGCTCCACACGCCGTACTGTACAAGCGGTTTGCTGAACTGCGCGTAAAAATACACGGTGTAGTTCCCTTTCCCGTCGCCGTTGCCCCAGCCGCCGCCATCGGGCGTGCAGCGCATGTACCCGGCGATGGTATGGTCGTCGATCACTTTTACTTCCTGCCAGGTGGACGTGCCGCCTACCCTGCGCGCCAGGTCGATCTGTATGCGCGACCGGCTGTGCTTCGGGAATGTAAAACGCATGATGCCGCTATGCGGCGCGGCCGTCATTTCGGCTTTGATGTTATGTTCGGTAAGCTGAACGGAATAATAACCGGCTGCGGCCTTTTCCGCTTTTTTGGAATAGGCGGAACGGTAACCTTCTTCCGGGTGCCGCGGCCTGCCCGCGGAGGTCTGTAAGGGGCCGGTGACGGGCATGACGAGAAAATTCCCGAGATCGCCGTACCAGCCGATGCCGCTCATTTGCGTAAAGGCAAAACCTTCGATGCTGGTGTGCTCGTAGCTGTAGCCGGAACCGTTGTCGCCGCCGGTGATGGTGTTGGGACTAAGCTGCACCATCCCGAAAGGCGTGGCGGCGCCGGGAAAAGTTTTGCCGAGGCCGTGGTATATGCCCGCCGCGCCTTCGCTGGTGCTGGCGCCGATGAACGGGTTCACATAAGCGGCCGGCCCCTGCGCGATGGCGGTCATGGAAAAGGCGGAAAGAAAAAATATCGTTGCGGTGGTTCTCACGTCTTTAAATTTTTACGATCTCTACCCGGTGAACAGCGGGTTTGTTCAAAGTATAGATCAGGTTCACGATGGTGTCTATCTCCTGCTGCCATACATCGCGCAGCTCTTTGTACATGGCCGTTTCGTAGTTCTCTTCGTGGTAACGCAGCATGCCGTCGGTCTTCGCGTATTTGCGGATGCTGTCCAGCGCGGCGGCATCGTCCTGCTGGCGCATGTTCCTTTTGTCGAAGAAGTTGCCCTGCACCCAGAAATAACGGCGCAGGCGGGCTTCCGTTTCGGCGCGGCGGAGATTGAGCTGCATGATGGACGTTGCCTGTTTGTACTGCGGCGTTTCCTGCACGGTCGCAAGGTTGATGCCTTTGGCGAAATCGGCGGCGGCCCATTTGCCGACGCTGTGCCCATCTATCCGCAGGTCGTATTCACCTGCCTGCAAACCTTCCACCTGTATTATTTCGCGGTTGAATTTGTCGGTGAACGGCATCCATTGCAGCGCGTCGGATTGTTTCTGCTTGTTGCCCCACATGCGCGCGACGGTATCGATGGGGAAAGGCAGCGAGGCGGCGAGATAATCAAAGCTGACCTTACCCACGGCGGAAGAAAGTTTGCTGATCCTGCAATTCTCGGCCGACTTCAGCTTGCCTGCTTTTGCGTCGATGCGCACGTCCGCCACCGGTTTGCCGCTCAGGCCCTGGCTTTCCAGGAACAGCGAGGCCATTACAAGATGCCCCGCATTGCCGGGGTGCACCCTGTCCGGCCCGATCATGGTGAAGGCGGAATCTTTCCGCTGCAAACGTTCGTTCATTTCCGTCATGGGGCGGAAGAGGTCGGTAAACGGCCAGTGGTTGCGTTTGGCGGCGGCTTCCTGGAACTTCACCACTTCCAGCATGGCTTTGCTTTTGCCGTGGAATACGCTGCCGCCGATGCGGGCGGTTTCGTCGTATGGTGAAGACGACATCAGTATTTTCTGAATACCGGGCAGCTTTAGCAAACGTTGTTCGATCTTTTCATAACTCGCACGCGACGCCGTGATCCTTTCGGCGGCCGTTTTGTCCGCGTCGCTGTTGTTAAATTCGAAATAGCCCGTATCGTTCATGCCGAAAGTGAGGATGATCACGTTCGGATCTTTGGCGAGCACGTCGTACTCGAGGCGGCGGTAGATGTCGGAAGCTTTGTCGCCGCCGATGCCGCCGTTGAGTATCACGAGTTTTTTACCGGGGAAATGCGTCATGTAATAGAGATAGATGTACGACACGTACGCGCCGGCCTCCGTGATGCTGTTGCCCACGAATATCACGCAGTCGTTCTGCTGGAAAGGCTTTACCTGCGCCTGCGCGCAAAGCGCCGCAAGGCTCAGCCCGATGGAAAAGCATAATTTTTTCATACCGTTTTATTTATTTGCTGATGTTACATTTTTGAACCGTACCGTGCGGATGCCAAAGCGGGGCATCGCCAGCCGGATGACCTGTTTCCCTGAAACCTGCCGCAGCTGAAGGGTTTGCAGGGGCCGGCCGTCCAGGCGTTCCAGCACTGCGCCGGTGGCTTTCCCGTTAAAAAATATTTCGTGCGGGCGGTCGTCGCCCGCGGCGTTGTAGAGTCTTATGAGGAGGTCGTTGCCGTTCATCATCATGGCGGGTATCTGCCAGCGTTCGTCCTGCAGATGCAGGAGGGAAAAATCGTTTTCTCCTTCCGAAGGCATTACTACCAGCGGTTCGCACCATTTTGTTTCTTCCCGGCCGATACCGGCGGCGTCCCATTTGCCTTTGTGCGGGATGATCGCATAGTTGACTATGGTGGGGCCGTCGACGTTGTAATTCCTTCCCCATAAAGCCCTGCCGACATATTGCAGCGTAAGCCCCAGCGGGTGGCCTTTGCCGTGCGTGTAGCTGGTAGTATGATCGGAAAACAGCGCCAATCCTGCATTTCCGCCGGCGGCATCCGCCCAGTGGAGGATCACGTTATTTTTAATGCTGTCCCAGCGGTTGAAGAAAGTGTTTTCCAGGCGGCTTTCCGTCACGTCAAAAGGCGCGTCTTTGCTGATGCGCTGTTCCGGCAGGTTGAGGGGGAAGAGTACCTGTAGTTTAAAACTGTCGTTGTAGAACGCTTTGCGGACGTCTTCCGCGCGATAATGTTCCGCCTGCGAATACGCGCCGATACCGGGATTGCCGCGCCAGTCGATCTTTACCTGCATGTCGATCCGTTGCCGGCCGTTTGCGAGCGTCACCAGCTGCGTAAACGGATGCCCGGCGATAAATCCTTTGATCTCGAGCGTAACGCGGGCTTTGTTGTCCTCCGCGATGCGCACGGTGGCGGCGGTGTCCATGCTGGAGCGCCAGGCGGATTCCTCATAAAAATATCCTCTCAGCTCGTTGAAGCCGCGCGCGTTTTTTGTGTCTACCATCTGGCGGCCGCGCATTTTTTTTGCGATCAGGCTGGTGATGGCGCCGCCTTTTGAGGGGTCGATCTCTAATTCGTACATATCCGTTTCTATGCGGAAACGTCCGTTGGGCAAATATTTCACCTGTTTGGCCGGCATATCTTTCTCCTTCCCTTCGCCAAGACGGTACACACTAAAACCCATCGCCGGAACAATTGCTTTAAACACCATCGAGCTGTCCGATTGGCGGTAGGCGGCTACTGGTTTACCTTCCCCATCCTTCACCTCTATCATGCGCTTATCGCGCAATGGCAACGCTACCCATTCTTCGCGCGGCTGCGCGGTGGTATTTACTACGCGGATAAAGTTTCCTGCCGCCACATTCCGCGGCTGCGCGATACCATTCGCGCCACCGACAAAATTCCCTCCCTCCGCATTCCGCGGCTGCGCGGTAACATTCGTTCGACTGACAAAATCCCTTCCCGTCACATTCCGCGGCCGCGCGATAATATTCGCGCCATGCACAAAATCCTCTTCCGCCACATCCTGCCGCAGAATACCGTCACTCACCGCCAGCGTCATATCCGTCCAGCGCTTTACCTTATCGATCCACGTATCGCCTTTGCGGCCGTTGTAGGGAACGATCCAGCAATCGTGGTGCTGGGCCAGCAGCAAGGATTTCCAGGCGGTGTCCAGCGCCTGCTGCGGCCAGGGCGAGCCGTCGTACAACGCGCTCATGGCGGCGTATTTTTCCGCGGAAGCCAGCCTGTTCTCCGCGCTCCGCACCTGCTGCGCGATGCGCTGCAATACCTGCGCGCCCCATACCAGGCTGACGTTGATGTCTTCCTGGCTTACCTTCCACACCTGCGCGTTTTGTTTGTCCGCAATATGACCGATGTAATTGCGCCATGTTTCATACTGCACTTTCTGTTTCAGCCAGGGGCCGTTGCGCCAGCCGGCATCCTGCAGGCACATGCCCACCGGATTTTTGACGCCCGCCGCAAGCGCGGCGCGGATGTATTCGCGGCCATTGTCCCAGGCGGTGGTTTGCCACGTTGAGTTTTCCTCCAATGCTTCGGACGCGTAACGCGGCACCGTGGGCAGACTGCTTCCGTCCGGCCCCCGCCATTGCACCAGCTCGCCGCCAAACGCCCGCGTATAGCCGCCCCAGCAGGTATTGGGATTTTTCAGCGATGCATATTTATACCCGAAAGAAAGCAGCACCTGCGGCAACGCGCTGGTAAAACAAGGCTCCTCGCTCGAATACGTAGTAAACACCGCTTCGGGAAAATGTTCCCTTACTTTTTTAATGCCGTAGCTGAACTGGCGGATCATGCTTTCGCCGGAACCGGTGTAGAGATAGCTCTGCCCGTACGCGGGGCTCACGTATTCGATGCGCCCGCCATCGGACTGGTCGGCGAACAGTTTTTTGAATTCGGCATAGGTTTCCGGTTCCCGGAGCTTTACAACGTCCCAGGTCTCGGGTTCTATTTCCAGGTTAATTTTCCAGTAAGGGTTCGCCTGCAGCTGGCTGGTCATAAAGCGGGTGTACCCTACCGGGTAATGCCCGTATACGCCGCCGTGATAGCCGTCAATAAAATAATGCCGCTGGGCAAAAGCTCCCTGTGCCGCAGCGGTGAGCAGCACCGCCAGGCAAAATCGTTTTAGTTTCATGTGAATGTTAAAGGGCCAAGTCCGGGTTTTTCTGAACTTCGGCGAGTGGTAATGGAAATTCGAGATCGCTTTCCTGGAATGCCCGCGTGTGATTCGGCGCCCTGTACCCCACGAGGCCGGTCATAATGCCCCGCTCCACGTCAAAGGCGCGCCGGGTGCGCAGCATGTCGTACCAGGTCTGGAATTCAAAACAAAGCTCCCAGTATCTTTCTTTTAATATTTCGTCGGTTGTGATCACCGCCGGTTTTGCTTCCGCCGGGAACGCGCGGCGGCGAACCGCGTAATATGCGTCGATGGCTGCTGCGTCGGAAGTTTGGCCGCCGTCGAGGTGGCTTTTTGCTTCGGCGCACAACAGCAGCACGTCAGCATACCGTATCAGCGGGAAGTTGGCGCCGGAGCGGCCCGATCTTTCGGCTTCCTCGTCCCAGAACCGGAAAATGTACGGCGCAGAAAAAACGATCGTGTCCGCCGGATCGCCGTAACGCGGGTATTTTGTGTAAAAAAACGCCTGCTCCTGTTTGCGGCCGTCGTTGCCCGCATACGAATCATAGAACGCCTGCGTGGGCGCCATCGCCCCGCCGTACGCGGGCTGTATGGAAATGGGCTCGTTCGGGTACGGCAGGTATGCGCCGTGGATATTGCTCGGCGACACCGTGGGATGGCGCTGCAGCATAAAAATGTGCTCGCGCGTATTTTGCACGGCGGCGCTGCGCAGGTCGGCGTATTCTTCGAACAACGAGAACTGGCGGCTGCCGATCACTTCCATTGTTTTGTCGTACGCCTTCTGGTAATACGGCATTCCTTTCTGCAAAGGATAACCGGCCATGGTGATGTACACTTTCGCCAGCAGCGATTTTACCGCGCCGAGACTCACACGCCCGCTTGGGTCCGTCCAGGGAAGACCGCTGTTCTCCGCGGCCTGCAGATCCTTCACGATCTGTTCGTACACCGCTTCCTTTGGCGACCTCCGGATCTTCACATCGTTCAAATCCTTTGTGGTGACCAGCTTCAAAGGAACGTCCCCAAAAAGCCGCACCGCCTGGAAATAATACCATGCACGCAGGAAATACGCCTGGCCGAGATACCGCTGCTTCGTCGTTTCATCCACCAGGGTGGTCACGCTCACATGCTCGATCACACTGTTGCAGTTTTCCACGGGGTAATAGGTTGCGTTCCACCATCCCTGCAATCGCGAATTGGCATTGTCTATCCGGTTCAGCCGCAGGAACTGGTCGTCCTCAAACCCCGACGGGCGCGGCCTCCGGCTGTAGCCGGTGATATACTCCAGCGAATACACCGGGCTCACGGAAACGCCGATCTCCACCGTGAAAGGAATGGCTAATCCTTTGTAAGTGCCGTTCACGGCGGCGCTCACCTGCTCGGGCGTTTTGTAATAACGCGAGAGGTTGAGCGAGCCTGAAGGCTCTTCTTCCAGGAACTTGTTGCAGGACGAAACCACCGCCAGCAACAACAGCAACCCCATTCTTTTCATATGTCGGCCTCTTTTCAAAATGTAACGTTTAAGGTGAACGCCAGCGTTTTTGCTTTCGGGTACTGGTACAGGTCCACGCCCTGGTTAAAATCGCCGTCGAAGGACGAAGCTTCGGGATCGTAGCCTTTGTAGCCGGTGAACAGGAAATAATTTTCCAGGTTGAGGCTGAGCATCGCCGTTTTTATGCGGTACTTTTTCAGCCAGTTTTCATTCAGCCGGTAGCCGAACGCGATGTTCCGCACACGGAGGAAAGTTCCTTTTTCGATATTGTAGCTGTCCATCTCGCTGTCGAAACCGTCGCCGGGCAGGCGCAGCGCGGCGTCCATCACCTGCTGCCGCTGCGGCGTCCAGGCGTTGAGCAGGCTGCGGTAGCTGTTGGTCGTCGGCGCGGCGTTCTGCATGAGCAGGCGGGTGAAGTTGGCGAGACTGTGCCCGTAAATGGCCTGCAGGTCTACCCCCAGCGAAAACCCTTTGTAGGTAACGGTATTCGCCATGCTCGCCTCGAAGTCAGGCATGCCGTTGCCCAGCACCGTGCGGTCGTCCGCGTCCTTTACTTTGTTGTTGTTCAGGTCGGCGTACTTGAGGTCGCCGGGCTTTTTGCCGAACACGGCGGCTTCCGCGGCTTCGTCCGTACCCCAGGTGCCCAGCCGGAGGTAGCCGTAAAATTCGTTCAGCGGCCGGCCTTCCATAATGCGCCCGCCCCATGGATACATGATGTCGCCGTTCAGCTCCAGCACGAGGGAACGGTTCATCGACCAGATCAGCGAGGTGTTCCACGACACTTCGCCGTGCCGGATATTGTTCGTTACCAGCGACAGCTCGATGCCGCGGTTGCGGATGGAGCCGATGTTGTCGAACACGCCTTCGTACCCCGTGGTGGACGGCAGTAATTTATAATACAGCAGGTCTTTCGTTACGCGGTTGTAAATATCGCCGGTGAACTGCAGCCTGCCGTCCAGCAGCGACGCATCGATGCCGACATTCAGCTGGTGCGCTTTTTCCCATTTCAGGTTGCGGTTGCCCAGCGCTTCGAGCGTGGCGGAAGGCGCCACCTGCCCGTCGAACACCACCTGACCGCTGCGCACCCTGTCCTGCGTGACGTAATCCCCGATATCCGCATTGCCCACGATGCCGTAGCTGCCGCGCAGCTTCAGATCGTTCACCGCGCGCAGGTTCTGCATGAACGGCTCGGACGACAAACGCCATGCGGCGGAGAAGCTCGGGAAGTAACCGTACCGGTTATTCGCGCCAAACCTCGACGAACCGTCCGCACGGAACGAAAAACCGAACAGGTAGCGGCTGTCGTAATCGTAGTTGAACCGCATGTAGTACGAGTTCATGGCTGTATTACTGGTGCCGGATTCCGGTCGCTGCGGCACGAGGCCCGTCTGCAGGCTGTTGTAAGAAAAAAAATCATCGAAGAAACCTTCGCTGCCCGCCTTGGTGTTCATGTTGGCGAAGTAGTACCAGCTGGCGCCGGCCACGGCGGTGAGCTTGTGTTTGCCGAACTGGTCGTTCCAGGTCAGGTAATCTTCGGTGGTCCATGAGCCGGAATTGCCGTGACTGCGCGTAGCCACGCCCTGCTGCGTATCGGAATAACCGCGGATGTCGCGGCCGGAAAAATAAAGGTTGTAATTCGTGCCGGTCTGCCCGCTGAGGCCGGCTGTAAAGTGCAGCTTGTCGCTGAACTTAAACGTGGCGATGAGATTGCCCATCGTGTATGTGCGGCCGGCTACCGATTTCACTTCCCGCATCAGCCTCACCGGGTTCTCCGAATCTTCCGCGCCGGGATAGTCGCCTTTCCGCGAATAACTCCCGTCCGCATACCGCACCGGCAAAAACGGCAGGAACTCGTAGATCTGCCGCACGGCGTTGAGGCCGAAGGTATTGATGTCCACATTATTCTGCTTGAACGCGCCGCTGTTGATCACGGCCTGCACATGCAGCCACTTTTTCACGTCCCAGCCGACGTTGACAAAACCGTTCACCTGCCGCGAATAGCTGTTGATGAGTATGCCCTGCTGATCGTTATAAGAAAGGTTCACCAGCGCAGTGATCCCTTCCTTCCCCGCGGACAGCGACAAAGAATGTTCGTGGGACACGGCCGTCCGGCTTGCTTCTTCCTGCCAGTCCGTGTTATATTTCGGCGTACCGTCTTCGTCGAACAGCTCTTCTTTCCGCGGGAACTGCCGCGATGCGTCCAGGTGCGGCGCGGTGCGGCCGGGAAGGTATTCGTATTCCCGTTTGAACATCTCCAGCGATTCTTCCGCGTTCATCAGTTTTACTTTCCGCGCGAGCGAGCCAAAGCTCAGCGTGTTCCTGAAAGAAATGTCCGGGCTGCTTTTTGTGCCTTTTTTGGTGGTGATCACGATCACGCCGTTGGAGCCTCTCGAACCGTAAATGGCCGAAGCCGCGGCGTCTTTCAGCACGTCTATCGCGGCCACGATGTTCGGGTCTATGATCATCGGGTCCGCGCCCACGATGCCGTCTATGACGTACAGCGGGCCGTTGTATGCGTTGATGGAGCCGGTGCCCCTGATCTTCACGATGGGATTGCCGCCGGGTTTGCCGGAGTTCATCATCACGCTCACCCCGGCTACTTTGCCGGCCAGGCCCTGCATCACGTTCATGGTGGTGGAGCGTTCTTTCAGCTCTTCCCCTTTTACGGTGCCTACGGCGGTGGTGAGATTTTCCTTGCTGGAAGTGCCGTAGCCGATCACCACCACTTCCTTGAGCGACGAATGTTTTGGCAGCATGGTAATATAGATCATGTCCGCCTGTTCCACCTGTACCCATTGCTCGCGGAACCCGATGAGGCTCAGGTGCAGCGTGTCGCCCGGCCATGCGCGGATGCTGAAAGCGCCGCCGGGACCGGTAGCTGCGCGGACTTCGGTGCCTCTTACCGTGATGCTTACCCCCGCGAGCGGATTGGCTTTTGCGTCCATCACGCGGCCGGTGAGCATGGGTTCAGCGGGCGTTTCGGGCGGGGGCGTTTCTTTCCGGGTGATGAGGATGTTCCTGCCCCGCAGCTCGTATTGCAAAACGGGCGGCAGCATTTTCAGCACCTGTTCTACGGACACGTTTTTCTGCGTTATCGTTACTTTGCCCGCGGCTATTATTTCGGAAGGATTGTATACGAACCTGAAACGGGTGGCGGCTTCGATCTGTTCAAACACTTTGTCGAGCGTTTGGCCGCTTGCTGTTATGGTCACCAGGGTACGCCGCAGCTCGTCCGCGGGAGCGGATTGCGCGGCGGCGCGCAGAACGGACAGGCAGCACAATGCCAGCACCAGGCAGCAATAAAGCCGCCCGGGCCTGATGTGCAGGCGTTCCGCTCGTATCTCGTTCATAACTAGAAATTATCGCTCTACACGGATGACCATATCCGGTTCATTGTCCTGGCTGATTGTCGTCGTAAATTACATATTCGTTTTTACCCGGCTCCTGGCGGTAGCTGAAGCCGTAAATATCACAAAGCATGTGCAGCACGTCCTTCAAAGGCACATTTTCGTCGAAGCGCGCGGTAAGCACCGCTTTGGCGATATGCTCCTGCGCAAAGCCGATGCGCGCGTTGTAGCGGCGTTCCAGCTTTTGCGCGATATGGCCGAACATGGTTTTTTTGAACACCAGCTGTCCCTGTCTCCAGGCGCTGAAATCCTCCGCCGTGATCTCGTTCGTTGCTATCGTGTTGGCCGCCGCCAGGTATACCGCCTGCTGATTGGCGGCCAGCGTGGCGCGTGCCGTGTTTTCGTTCCCGATCGCTACTTTGCCGCTGGCGACGGTTACGGTTACCTGCTCGCCCGGCGCGTACGCGTCCACGTTAAAGCTGGTGCCCAGCACATTCACGTCAAGCGCTCCCGCGTGCACAAGGAATGTTTTCCCCTGCTGCGGCGCCACTTCGAAATATCCTTCGCCTTCCAGCCACACTTCGCGGCCCTCCTGCGCGGCGTACCGTATCTTGCTGTCAAAGTTCAGCCAAACCACGGTGCCGTCCGGCAACGCGATCTTTTTGATGCTGCCCCTGGCGGTTTGTTCGGAGAAAGTAACCGCGGCCGTTTCCACCGGCGTTTTCTTTTCCATCGCAAAATAGGTCCCTCCGGCGGCGAGCAGCACGGCGATGCTTGCGGCGGCCCACCAGTAACGGGAAGAACTTCTTACGATCCGCGGCGCGGGACCTGCTTCTTCAATCCCTTTGCTCACCCGCATGAACAGCAGCTGTTCCAGCGCGGCCAGCTGCCCGGCATCCAGTTGTCCGGTAAGACCGGCATGATCGTCGAAAGACCGGTACCAATCGTCTATTTCCCGGATCTCGGCCGCCGTGGCAGTTCCATCCAGGTATTTATCCAATAGTTCTTTTAACCGGGTGTTGTTCATCTTTAAAGTCTCTCTAACATTAGACACCTGAAAAACGGTCTACCTCCACTGCCTTTCAAAAATAGTTGGACGTTATCAACAACGTGACCAGCAGCCAGAATACGGTAAAGTTGTATTCTTTGAGGCGGGCGCGCAGTATTTTGAGCGCTTTCACCATATGTTTTTCCACGGTGCTGACGGAAATGCCCAGCTGCTCGGCGATATGCTGGTACGATAAATGCTCGCGCCGGCTCAGGTAAAATACTTCCCTGCATTTTTCGGGCATGCTGGCGCAGGATTCGTCGATCCGCTGCTGCAGCTCTTTTAATTGCAGGCCGTTTACCGCGTCCGCATGCCGCGGGCCGCCGTCTTTCAGCATATGCTGCTGGTAGGTGTGGCGCACCAGCTCGGCGCGCATGGTGTTCAGCACGCGGTTTTTCAGGGAAGTATGCAGGTAGCTGCGAAGCGAGCCCTGCAGCGTGATGGCCTCCCGCTTCACGTAAAGGTTCACCAGCAGGCCCTGCACCAGCTCCATCGCCGTTTCCCGGTCTTTTACACGCCGGTAGGCGGCATCGAGCAGCTCCTGCCAGAAACGTTTGTAGATCTCCTCAAACGCCTCCTTCCGCCCCTGCTTCACCAGCAGGAACACCTGTTCATCGGTATACGTGGAGAAATCTTTTCGCATGCAATAATTCGAACTGACAGCTAATTTAAACGTTTCGGTATGATTTTCTAACTGTCCGTCCGAAATAATCGATGCCGCGGAAATCAGGGCCGGCTGACGGAAAAAGGTTTGTCCTCTTCCGCGGCGCCCCTGCCGGTAGCGGGGCGGCTGCCCATTTCCAGCCGCAATACGCCGCCGTTCGCGATATCCGCGTGGCGCAGCCAGTTGTGCGGCCAGGGTTTGCCGTTGAGCGTGGCGGACTGGATGTATACGTTTTCCGGGCTGTTGTTGTGCGCTTCCACCACGAATTTTTTCCCGTTTTCCATCGTAACGGTCGCTTTCGGGAACAGCGGGCTGCCGATCACGTACTGGTCGGTGCCGGGGCAAACGGCGTAGAATCCCAGCGCGCTCATCACGTACCAGGAGGACGTTTGGCCCTGGTCTTCGTCGCCGGGGTAGCCGTTCTCGGTGGCGTTGTACAGCTTCTTCATCACGTTGCGCACATGCGCCTGCGCCTTCCAGGGCTGGCCGGCGTAATTGTACAGGTATATCATGTGCTGGATGGGCTGGTTGCCGTGCGCGTACTGTCCCATGTCAGCTTTCACCATTTCCGTCATTTCATGGATCATCGTTTTATAATACCCCACGTTCACTTTGCTGGGCGCGGTGAACACGGAATCCAGCTTTTCGATAAAACGTTCGTCGCCGCCCATGATATCTATCAGCCCCTGCGTGTCGTGGAACACGGACCATTGCCAGTGCCAGGCGTTGCCTTCGGTGTAAGGGCCGCCCCATTCGTAAGGATCGAAATTTTCCAGCCATTCGCCGTTGATCTTCCTGCCGCGCATAAAACCGGTCACGCTGTCGTACTGGTTTTTGTAGTTGAACATGGTGCGGCTGAACAGGTTTTCATAAAATGTATGCCCGGTCATTTTCGCGAGCTGGTAGCCGCAAAAATCATCGTAGGCGTATTCCATCGTTTGCGAAGTGCTGCCGTGCGATTCGGGGAAACTGACATACCCGAGCTGGTAATATTCTTTCCAACCGGCGCGGCCGTTGGCGCCGCCCCAGGGGCCTTTGTTCATAGCTTCGTGAAAATAAGCGTCCAGCGCCTGTTTCGGGTCGAAGGTGCGGATGCCTTTCACCCAAGCGTCCGTAAGCAGGGAAATAGCATGGTTGCCCAGCATGCCGCCCGTTTCGCTGGGGAACGACCAGGAAGGGAACCAGCCGCATTGTTTTTGCGCGTCCAGCAGCGCCTGCATGTAATGGCCTTCCATCGTGGGGTGAAGAATGGTGTTGAGCGGGAACTGCGCGCGGAAGGTGTCCCAAAAGCCGTTGTCCGTAAACATATAACCCTCGTGCACCTTGCCGTCGTAAGGACTGAAATAATAGGGCTCGCCTTTGCTGTTGCGCTCGTAAAAGCGGTGGGAAAAAAGATTGGCCCTGAAAAGACAGGAGTAGAACGTGGCTTTGTCTTCCTCGGAGCCGCCTTCCACCAATACGCGGTTAAAAAGCGTATTCCATATTTTGTTCGCGGCGGCGCGTGTATCCTCCAGTTTTGCATACCCGCCCAATTCCTGCTGCAGCGTGAGTTCCGCCTGTTCTGCGCTGATGTAGGAAGAAGCGACCTTCACCTGCACTTTCGCGCCTTTGCGGAAACGGACGAACGCGCCTGCGCCTTTGCCTTCGGCAGACAGGCTGTCCGGCGATACGCGGTTCTGCACGTTCTCCCAGGTGCCGTACGCTTCAAAGGGCTGGTCGAACACCATCACAAAATAATTCCTGAAATTTTTGGGTATGTAACGGCCATTCGTCACAAAGCCGGTTATTTTTCTTTCGGCGGGAAATATTTTCACGCCGCTCAGCGCGTCGTACCCGTCCAGCACCACATAGGCGGGCGTTCTGGCCGGGAAGGAAAAACGCAGGTGCGCGCCTCTTTCGGTGGGCGACAATTCTGTCGTGACCTTATTTTTGAACGTCACTTTATAATAATCCGGCCTTGCTATTTCGTCCGCGTGGCTGAATTCCGCCGCGCGTTCGTTCTCGTTCACTTTCAATTCGCCGGCTACCGGCATCAGGCTGAACACCGCGTAATCGCCCGTCCAGGGGCTGCATTGGTGCACCTGCTGGAAACCGCGGATGCTGGTGGCTTTGTACTGGTACTTCCAGCCGTCGCCGTTCCTGCCCGTTTGGGCGGACCATGCATGCATGCCGAAAGGCAATGCGGTGGAAGGATGCGTATTACCATGGCTCAATGCGAACTCCGAATTGGTGCCCTGCAAAGTGTTGGCGTAGGAAACAAGGTCTTTCCGCTGAGCGGCCGCCGTGAGGGAAACGCAGCACAGCAGGCCTGCGATCCATTTCCCGGGGCTCATCGTACGTGGTAATTGCATGTTCTTTGATCGTTTATTTAAAAATAGACACTTCTGCGGGAAGAAACCGCTATCCCCTCCCAAAAAACGGGAAAGTCACCAACAGCCTCCACCGGAAGCCGTCGATGACTTGTTTCCCTTCTATTCTGCGACGTACAGCTATGTTATGTTAATTCCAGCCGCCGCCCAGCGCCTGGTAGATGTTCACCCGCGCGTTCATCTGCCGCAGCTGCGTTTCGATCAGCTCGAACTTCGACTCCAGCGCATCGCGCTGCGTCATCAGCACTTCCATATAATCGGCGCGCGCCGATTTAAAAAGGTCGTTCGAGATCGTGATGGATTCCGTGAGCGCCTCCACCTGTTTTGATTTCAGGTCGTAGCTTTTTTTCAGGTTGCCCATTTTCGCCAGCTGGTTGGCCACTTCAAAATATGCGTTGAGGATGCTGCGCTCGTAATTGTATACCGCTTGCATCTGCCGGCTGTTGGCGTTGTAATATTCCGCTTTGATCGCGTTGCGGTTCACCAGCGGCGCCACCAGGTCGCCGGTAAGCGAGTACAGCAGCGATTCGGGCGTTCGCACGAGGTAAGCCGGGTTAAACGCATTATAACCGACGGACGCGGAAATGCCCAGCGAGGGATAGAAGCGGGCTTTCGCCACTTTTACGTCCAGCTTTGCCGCGGCCAGCTCCTGTTCCGCTTTTTTAATGTCCGGGCGGTTTTCCAGCAGCTGCGAAGGAATGCCCGCCTGCGCGAAACCGGGCACCGGCGTGCTGAAAGCCTTGTCGTTGCGGGCTATCGGCGCGGGATACCTTCCCAGCAGGAAGTTGATCCTGTTCTCGGTTTCCGTGATCTTCTGCAGGATCTCGTACTGGAGGCTTTTCGTGTTCAGCATTTCCGCTTCGAACTTGCGCACGGCCAGCTCGGTGACGCGCGTGGCTTCCTTTTGCAGCTTTACGATCTCGAGCGCGTTGTTCTGTATCGCGATGTTTTTCTTCACGATGTCCAGCTGGCTGTCCAGCGCCAGCAGTTCGTAATACGAATTGGCGATCTCGGCCACGAGCGTGGTGACCACGAAATTTTTGCCTTCCACGGTGGAAAGGTACCGGGCGACGGCCGCTTTTTTCGCGTTGCGCAGCTTGTGCCAGATGTCCACTTCCCAGGTGGCGTAAGCGCCCACAAGAAAATCAGGCAGGGGTTCCGGCATTTCCTTGTCCGGCTTGATGTCCGTGGTGGCTTCGGAAGCGCCGCGGCTGGTATACCGGCCCACTTTTTCCACGCCGGCGCCGCCCCGTACGTCGACGAACGGCAGGTACTCCCCTTTCCGCGCCCTTATTTCGTTGCGGGTGATCTCGATCTCCTGTAAAGTGATATTCAGCTCCTGGTTATTTTTTAAAGCGGTATCGATCAAAGCGGCCAGGTAAGGGTCGGTAAAATATTCCTTCCACCTGATCTTCGCGATGTTCGTCGTGTCCTGCGAACCGCTGTAACCCGCGGGCACGGCTTTGTTTTCCTCCCTGCCCGTCAGCTCCGGCACTTTACAGGCCGCGTACGCGAGGCAAAAACAGCCGATGCCGAGGTATCTGTATAGATTGCGTTTAAACATTGTGTTCTAATTCTTCGGTTAATGGATTCTCATCTTCGTTCTTGATCAGCTTCCGTTTGTCCGCCATGCGGGCGAATACGTAGTAGAGGCCGGGTATCACGATCACGCCGCAGAGCGTGCCGATCAGCATGCCGCCTGCGGAAGCCGCGCCGATGGTGCGGTTGCCGATAGCGCCCGGCCCGGTGGCGAACACCAGCGGCACGAGGCCCGCGATAAACGCGAGCGAGGTCATCAGGATCGGGCGGAAACGTACCTTCGCGCTTTCGATGGCGGCTTCCAGCACGGTGGCGCCAGCGCGGTGCTTCTGCACCGCAAATTCCACGATCAGCACGGCGTTCTTACCCAGCAGGCCCACGAGCATCACCAGCCCCACCTGCGCGTAAATGTCGTTCGCAAGGCCCATCACCTTCACCAGCAAAAATGCGCCGAACACCCCGGCGGGCAGCGACAGCACAACGGCCAGCGGCAGCAGGAAACTTTCGTACTGCGCGGCGAGGATGAGGTATACGAAACCCAGCACGATCAGGAAGATGTACAACGCTTCGTTGCCGCGTTCCACCTCGTCCTTGGAAAGCCCTTCCCAGCCGATATCGTAACCGCGCGGCAATACCTCGGCGGCCACTTCCTGTATCACTTTCGTAGCCTCGCCGCTGCTGTAGCCCGGCGCGGGCTCGCCCCTGATGGCGGACGAGGTGTACATGTTGTAGCGCGTGATCTCGTTGAGCCCGTGCGATTTTTTGATGGACATGAACGCGGAGTAGGGCACCATTTCATCGCGGTCGTTCTTCACGTACAGCTTCATCAGGTCGTCCGGCAGGCGCCGGTATTCGGGGGAAGCCTGCACGTACACTTTGAGGGAAGTGCCGAAGCGGATAAAGCCCAGCTCGTAGGTGCTGCCGATGAGGATGGACAGGTTGTCCATCGCTTTACCGATGGAAACGCCTTTCTGCATCGCGGCCTTGTTGTCTATCTGCAATTCGTATTGCGGGTAGTTGGCGCTGAAGAAAGTGAAAAGCCCTGTCAGCTCTTTTCTTTTGGCGAGCGCGGCCATGAACTGGTCGTTCACTTTTTCAAGATCGCGGTAATCGTCGCTGTTGGTCTTGTCAAGCAGGCGCAGCGCAAAGCCGCCCGCGGCGCCGTAACCGGGCACGGCCGGGGGGCCGAAGAACTCGATGGTGGCGCCGGGTATCTCTTTTGATTTTTCTTCCAGCTCTTCCATGATCTCGGTCACGGAATGTTCGCGTTCCGACCAGTCCTTGAGGTTGATCAGGCAGGTGCCGGCATTGGAGCCGCGCCCTTCCGTCAGCACTTCATAACCCGCCAGCGCGGAAACGGACTGTATGCCTTCCACGTGTTCGGCGATCTCCTGCAGCTTGCGCGCGAGGTCGTTCGTTCTTTCCAGCGTGGAGCCCGGCGGCGTTTGAATGATGGCATAGATCATGCCCTGGTCCTCATTCGGGATAAAGCCGGAAGGCAGCACCTTCGCGATGCCGAGCACGCCCGCGCCGAACGCGAGCAGTATGCCGAAAGTGACCACTCTCCTGTTCACGATCAGGCCGAGGAAGCGCGTATACCTGCCGGTCATTTTTTCGAAGCTGCGGTTAAAGCCGTCGAGGAAGCGGTTCATCAGCGACTTTTTCCTTGGCTGCCCGTGATTGTTCTTCAGTATCATGGCGCAAAGCACCGGCGTAAGCGTAAGCGCCACCACGCCGGACAGCACGATGGCCGTAGCCATGGTGATGGAGAACTGCCGGTAGAATATGCCCACCGGGCCGGACATAAATGCCACGGGAATAAACACGGCCGTCATCACGAACGTGATGGCTACGATGGCCCCGCTGATCTCATGCACGACTTTGATGGTGGCCTGGTACGGCGACAAATGTTCTTCTTCCATTTTTGCGTGCACGGCCTCTATCACCACGATCGCATTGTCCACCACGATGCCGATCGCCAGTACCAGCGCGAACAGCGTGATGAGGTTGATCGTGAGCCCGAACAGCTGCATGAAGAAAAACGCGCCCACCAGCGACACCGGTACGGCCAGCGTGGGAATGAGCGTGGAGCGCCAGTCGCCGAGGAAGAGGAACACCACGATCGCCACCAGCACGAATGCTTCCGCGAGCGTATGCACCACCTTTTCGATGGACGCGTTCAGGAAGTTGGACACGTCGTAGCTGATCTCGTAATCCATTCCCGGCGGGAAGGAACTTTTTTTGATCTCTTCCAGCTTGGCCTTGATACGTTTGATCACGTCGCTGGCGTTGCTGCCGTAGGTCTGTTTCAGCACGATGGCCGCGGAAGGATGGTTGTTGAGATTGGAATAGATATCGTAAAATTCGCTGCCGAACTCCACGTCCGCGATGTCTTTCAGGTAAAGCACCTCACCGTCGGGACTGGCGCGGATGATCACGTTTTTGTATTGCTCCGGTTTATTGTAACGGCCCGGGTAGGTGAGCACGTATTCCAATGCTTCGGAGCGTTTGCCGTCGGCGCGGCCGAGCCTGCCGGGGGAGCCGATGATGCTCTGGCTGCCCAGCGCTTCCATCACTTCGTCAGTAGATACGTTGTAAGCGCGCATGCGGTCGGGTTTCAGCCAGATGCGCATGGCGTATTGCCGGCTGCCGAGGATCTTGGCGTTGCCGATCCCTTTTACCCTTCGCAGCTCCTGCAGTATGTTGATGTTGGCGTAGTTGTAGAGGAAATTCTCGTTGGCATGGGGATCTTTGCTGTACACGTTCACATACATCAGCATGTTCGGCTGCAGGATATTTACGACGATCCCTTCGCGCTGCACCAGCGGCGGCAGCCTGCTCGTCACCTGTTCAATGCGGTTTTTTACGTTTACCACGGCCTGGCTGGGATCGGTGCCCAGCTCAAAAACGACCTGTATAGTGGCTTCGCCGGCGCTCGTGGCGTCGGAGGTCATGTACTTCATACCCGGCACGCCGTTCACGGCCTTTTCCATCGGTATCAGCACCGACTGCACGAGCACGTCCGCGCTGGCGCCAGGGTAAGCCACGCTTACCAGCACCCTGGGAGGCGCAATGGACGGGAATTGCGAGGTAGGGAGGGTGTTGATCGCCAGTACGCCCAGGAAGATAATGAAGAGAGAGATCACTATCGCGAACACCGGCCTTTTCATGAATATATTAAACATCCTGTTATTTTTTTGTTCTTACATTATTCCGTCGGCAGCGTCAGCCGGGCCATCAGCTTGCCCGGCTCTTCGTAGTCGAATGATATCCTGTCGTTGTTCTTCACTTTACGCAGTCCTTCCAGCAGGATCTTCTCATTTTCGGCGAGGCCTTCCTTCACGACGTACAGGTCGGGCATTTCAGCGCCAACCGTAATGTGGCGCAGCTGCACTACGTTGTCCTTGTTCACCACGAACACGTATTTTTTGTCGAGTATCTCGAGGGTGGCTTTCTGCGGGATGATGATCGCGTCTTTGAGGGGCTGCCTGATGAGCACGTTGCCCGTCTCGCCATGGCGCAGCAGCCGTTCCTGGTTGGGAAAAGTGGCCCTGAAAGCGATATTGCCGGTTTCGTTGTTAAACTCGCCTTCGATGGTTTCCACCACGCCCTGATGCGCGAACAGCTCGTTGTTCGCCATCAGCAGGTCCACTTTCAGCTTTTCTTTTGGTTTTACGCCGGAGGCATAGCTTAAGTATTCCGGTTCGGAAACGTTGAAGTACACCCACATGCGGCTGTTGTCAGACAGGCTGGTGAGCAGGTCGCCTTCTTCCACAAGACTGCCGATCTTCAGGTGCAGCACGTCGATGATGCCGTCAAACGGCGCCCTGATCTCCGTAAACGCAAGGTGCGCCTGGGCCAGCGCCAGCTCGGCCTTTGCTTTTTTGAGCTTCGCTTTTGCGAGCGCCAGCTCGTTTTGCGATACCACGTTCCTGTCGGCGAGCGCCTGCGTGTTCTTCACCTCGATCTCCGCCGCTTCGGCTTCCGCCTCGGCCCGGAGCGCTTCCGCCTCGTACAGCCTGGGCATGATCTTGAATAAAAGCTGGCCTGCTTTTACGGTCTGGCCTTCGTCTACGTAAATTCCTTCCAGGTACCCCTTTTCCTGCGCGCGCAATTCGATGTTGCGGATGGAACGGATCTGGCATACGTACTCTTTGGTAATGGTAGTGTCCATTTTCAGCGGACTGGTAACAAGGAGCTTGGCATGGCTTTCCTTGTTTTCTTCTTTCGGTTTGCAGCTTGTATGGCACAAAAAGGCGCACAAGCCCATGAGCATGAGAATTTTTTTCATCGTGTATCAGGTGTTCTTAAATCACTTTTTTGATAACCCGCCTTAACGCGCATGGCAAGCCCGGCCCGTATAACAGGCGGTTATACAGGAAGCGCGGAAAGACAAATAGCGGGGAGCCGGCCAGTCAATTTGCCGGAGCCGGGGTTACAATCAAATCCTTATGACGAGATTGAGAATAAATTTGCAGGAAGAATAAAAAGAGAAGTGTTCACAAAAAGGCAAGGGGTCTTTTACAAAAAGCGAAATAGCGCCAAGGGGGGCGTCTTTAAAAAAGGTGATGCAGAAATTGCGGGTTTCCAGGTGTTTGCTGAAAAGCACCGCTTCGTCTTCCTTTTCGTCTATTTCAATGGCTTTTGCCTTGATGCGGCTTTTGTTCGTATGGGGTAAAGGAACACAGTTGATGCCGGCATCGCCGCTATAGGAAGTAGTACAGATGGCCGTTTCGGGCTTTTCGTACGCTTTTGGCTGGGAACAATACGCGCGGTGGTGGAAGGTAAAAGCATATCTCCCCAGTAAAAGAAAAAAAGCGACAGCAAAATCCTAACCAACGACCTTAACATCTGAATCAAAAACTAATACAAAGATTGAGAACTAAAAGCAACGCTTTCCCTGGGAGAAAGCCTGCAGCATGGTTTGCTACGATGTCGTTATTCCCATTGACGGTCTACACCCGGTAACAAGATTGGCAAAGCTAGTG